>CAMCYV010000059.1 GCA_945885645.1 Bifidobacterium breve
TGATTCGCTGCCGGGTGTAAATACATATCTAGTGCCGTCGTGGTTCCTGCGAGCAGTGATTCAAGTGCGCCAAGGCGAGCGCCAATATACGTCCCCTCGGCACCCATAATCCGGGCTTCCTCCGCCCACACCAATTCCAAGAATCCCTGTAGGTCAACATTTTCAGCGACACCGCGCAAAAGGGTCATCGGTAAATGAGTGTGCAGATTAATCAAGCCAGGCATGATCAATTGATCGGTGAGGTCAATAACTTGAGCTTGTGGGTATCGCTCTTTGATTTTTTGCGCGGGTCCAAGGTCAAGAATTTTTGAGTCTTGCATCACCAGTGATGCACTTTCGAGCACCGCATCGCTTGAATCGCACGTCACGATGTAGCGAGCGTTATGCAGAATTATCACGCGTTATTTCCTTTAGAAAAAGACTCTCGGTTGGTATTTGCCCCACACTGCGCGCAAGGCGTCGGATACCTCACCCACCGTTGCTCTGGCTTTGAGCGCTTCCTTCATCGGAAACAACAAATTTGCATCGCCTTGGGCTGCTTCGGTTATCGCGGCCAGACACCGCTCCACCTCCGCATTGTCACGGTTGGCCCGAAGTGTGGCGAGGCGCTCACATTGCTCGGCCTCAATCAAGGGATTGACGCGAAGTGGTTCGTAATGGTCTTCTTCACTGATCGTATATTTATTGACACCGACAACAATTCGCTCACCTGAGTCGATTTGCTGAGCAATTGTGTACGCAGTGTTCTCGATTTCCATTTTTTGAAAACCTTGCTCAATCGCGGAAACCGCACCGCCTCGAACTTCAATTTGTTCAATTAACTCCAGGGCTTTTGCTTCCACGTCATCGGTCATGCTTTCAACAACATATGAACCTGCGAACGGATCAACGGTTGCGGTGACATCTGTTTCAAATGCGAGCACCTGTTGGGTCCGTAGCGCTAAGCGCGCCGCCTTCTCCGTTGGTAACGCAATTGCTTCGTCGTAGGAGTTCGTGTGCAGTGACTGGGTTCCACCGAGAACTGCTGCAAGTCCTTGCACGGCGACTCGAACCAGGTTCACCTCTGGTTGCTGGGCGGTAAGTTGCACACCCGCGGTCTGGGTGTGAAAGCGCAACATGAGTGACTTGGGATCTTTTGCTCCGAATTCATCTCGCATGATTCGAGCCCACATGCGCCGTGCTGCACGGAACTTAGCTACCTCTTCCAGAAAACTAGTTCGCGAGACGAAGAAAAATGCAAGGCGTGGAGCGAAGTCGTCAACATCAAGGCCCGCATCAATTGCGGCCTGGACATATGCCTTGCCGTTGGAAAGTGTGAATGCAATTTCCTGCGCGGGATTAGCCCCCGCTTCAGCCATGTGGTAGCCCGATATTGAGATCGTGTTCCAATTGGGTAGTTCGGTTTTGCAGTAAGCGAAAATGTCGGTGATTAAACGCAGTGACTCTTGTGGCGGGTAGATATAGGTCCCGCGGGCAATGTATTCCTTCAAAATATCATTTTGAATCGTTCCATTGAGTTGGCTTGAGTCAAGCCCATTTTCTTCGGCAACTAACTGGTACATCAGCAATAAAATCGCTGCCGGCGCATTGATTGTCATTGATGTGGACACTGAGTCCAGGGGGATATCTTTGAAAAGGGTGTGCATATCCTCGATCGAGTCGATGGCCACACCTACTTTGCCTACCTCGCCATGAGCCAGGGCGGTATCGGAGTCCATCCCCATCTGCGTGGGGAGGTCAAATGCGACCGAAAGACCGGTCGTACCGGCAGCGAGTAGCTGGCGGTAACGCTCATTTGACTCAGCCGCCGTGCCAAAGCCGGCGTACTGCCGCATTGTCCACGGGCGACCGGTGTACATGCTGGGGTAGACCCCCCGCGTATAGGGGAAAGTGCCGGGCTCCGCCAATTCGGTGGCTACATCAAATTCTGCTAGATCTGAGGCGTTGTAGACCTTCTTGATCCCAAACCCTGATTCACTCATTCGCTGTTCTGACATGGGAGCAGCCTACGACCCTCGAATTTTTCGGCTCGGCATCGTTTCCCACCTCAACCTATGACTGTATTTTGCGAGGCCAAGATCACATTGTCGGTTTGTGAATCCGCCGGGCTGATTGTTGGGGGAAAGGCTAATCTTTCCCATAAGAACGTGCTCCCCCCTACCGTGGGGAAGAGCGCACAATTCGTAACCGATCGGATGGGATGGCAGTCGTGTCAGTAGAAGCACCAGGGTTCTCGCTGCGAGCAACCCCGATTGGCACCCTTTATCGGGGTGGCGAGGGCATGTGGACGTGGGTTCTGCACCGGATCACCGGCGTCTCCTTGTTCTTCTTCCTGTTCGTCCATGTTTTGGACACCGCCTTGGTTCGGGTTTCCCCCGCGGCCTACGACGAAATCATCGCTACTTACAAGACCCCGATTGTGAACCTACTTGAGGTTGGCTTAGTTGGTGCGGTGCTCTTTCACGCTTTCAATGGCATCCGAATCATCCTGATTGATTTTTGGGCAAAAGGGCCTCGTTACCAGCGCCAGATGACCTGGGGAATTGCTGCGGTCTGGCTCCTGATCATGATCCCTGGCTTCTATTTCATGACAATCCACACAATTGACGCACTCTTTGGGAGCACATCATGAGTACTGCCGTATTTGCCCCCCGCTCGGATTCACGCAATAAACAGCGGAGCAACTTCGAACTGTATGGCTGGATGTTCATGCGGGTTTCCGGGATCATCCTGGTTTTCCTGGTCCTTGGCCACCTGTTCATCATGAACATTCTTGACGGTGGAGTGCAGAGAATTAACTTCGCTTTCGTGGCGGGTCGCTGGGCCAGCCCCTTTTGGCAGATCTGGGATTTATCGATGCTCTGGCTGGCTCTTCTCCACGGTGGTAATGGAATGCGCACGATCATCAATGACTACGCCGAGCGGGATCAGACCAGGTTCTGGCTCAAGATGTTGCTGTATGTCTCAACCACCTTCATTATTGCCCTTGGAACACTCGTAATTTTCACTTTTGATGCATCTATTGGCTAGCGTGAAGGACTAAGGAGATACCCATGCAGACCCATGAATTTGACGTGATCATCGTTGGCGCTGGTGGAGCAGGGATGCGCGCCGCCCTCGAGTCAAGTACGCGAGCCCGCACCGCTGTACTTACCAAGTTGTACCCGACTCGTTCTCACACGGGAGCTGCCCAAGGCGGAATGTGTGCAGCACTGGCCAATGTCGAAGAGGACAACTGGGAGTGGCATACATTCGACACCGTCAAGGGTGGCGACTACCTCGTTGACCAAGACGCGGCCGAAATCATGTGCAAGGAAGCGATCGATGCCGTTCTCGATCTAGAAAAGATGGGGCTGCCCTTCAACCGCACACCTGAAGGTCGCATTGACCAGCGTCGATTTGGTGGTCACACCCGCAATCATGGTGAAGCTGCCGTCCGCAGGTCCTGCTACGCCGCTGACCGCACGGGTCACATGATCTTGCAAACCCTCTACCAGAGCTGCATTAAAGAGGGTGTTGAGTTCTACAACGAGTTCTACGTCCTCGATATTTTGCTCAATGAAGAAACCGGTGAGCCGGTTGCAGCCGGAGTTGTTGCCTATGAACTGGCAACCGGCGAGATTCATCTGTTCAAAGCGAAGTCAATTATTTTTGCAACCGGTGGCTTTGGAAAAGTTTTCAAAACCACGTCCAATGCCCACACCCTCACCGGCGACGGAATGGGAATCATCTGGCGTAAAGGCCTTCCCTTGGAAGATATGGAGTTCTACCAGTTCCACCCAACCGGTTTGGCTGGACTCGGTGTTCTCCTCACTGAAGGCGCACGCGGCGAAGGTGGGATCCTGCGCAATGCCGCTGGAGAACGCTTCATGGAGCGGGTTGCACCCACCATTAAGGACCTAGCCCCCCGCGACATGATCGCTCGCGCAATGGTGCAGGAAGTACGTGAAGGTCGCGGAGCCGGTCCACACAAAGACTACGTCTACCTCGACCTCACCCATTTGCCGAAAGAACAGATCGAGTCAAAGCTCCCCGACATTACGGAGTTCTCCCGCACCTACCTCGGTGTTGACCCAGTAACCGAACTCGTCCCCGTGTTCCCCACCGCTCACTACGCCATGGGTGGGATCCCCACGAACGTTGAGACCGAGGTGCTGCGTGACAACGTGAACATCGTTCCTGGTCTGTACGCTGCCGGTGAAGTCGCATGTGTGTCCGTACACGGCGCCAACCGCCTTGGAACCAACTCTCTTCTGGACATCAACGTTTTCGGCAAGCGCGCTGGTATTGCTGCTGCAAACTACGCAAACAGTGTCTCCCATGTGGAACTCCCCCGTGATTCACAGGCACAAACAATTGCACTGGTTGAGCAGCTCCGTTCATCAACCGGTGGCGAGCGGGTGGCTCCGCTGCGCCGCGCACTCCAAGAAACCATGGATATGAACGCGCAGGTGTACCGCACCGAAGTGACCCTCAAGCAGGCTCTCATTGACGTACAAGGTTTACGCGAGCGCTACAAGAATGTGTCCATCCAGGACAAGGGCACCCGTTACAACACTGATCTCCTTGAGGCGATTGAACTTGGCTTCCTGCTCGACCTCGCCGAGGTACTCGTGGTTAGTGCGCTTGAGCGTAAGGAGAGCCGTGGCGGTCACGCACGCGAGGATTACCCAGCACGTGATGACGTTAACTTTATGCGTCACACAATGGCAACCCGCAAGATTGACGCACAGGGTCAGGAATACGTGCACCTGGACTACAAGCCGGTCAGTGTCACCAACTACCAGCCAATGGAGCGCAAATACTAATGACAACAACCCTCGTCGCTGAAGTCGTAATTGAGCCAGAAAGCAACGTCGCTCCGGTAGTAATGCCGGAGACTCCGGTACCGGTCGCAACAGATGTCACATTTCGTATCCGTCGTTACCAACCGGATTTTGACGAGGAACCCCATTGGGTGGACTACACGGTTGCGCTGTACCCAACCGACCGGGTTCTCACCGCTTTGGAAAAAATTAAGGGGGAGCAAGACGGCTCACTCACATTCCGTCGATCCTGCGCACATGGAATTTGTGGATCCGACGCTATGCGTATCAACGGCCGCAACCGCCTTGCCTGCAAAACCTTGGTAAAGGACATCGACATCAGCAAGCCCATCACCGTTGAAGCAATCAAGGGTCTTCCCCTTGAAAAAGACCTCGTGGTCGACATGGAACCTTTCTTCGCCGCCTACCGCCAAGTTCTCCCCTTCTTAATCCCCGAGGGACATGAGCCCACCAAAGAACGCATTCAATCCGCTGAAGATCGCGCCAGGTTCGACGACACAACAAAGTGCATCCTGTGCGCTGCCTGCACAACTTCATGCCCCGTCTTTTGGACCAATGAGCAGTACTTCGGCCCAGCCGCAATTGTTGCCGCCCACCGGTTCATCTTTGACAGCCGTGATGCGGGAGCAAACGCTCGCCTTGAAGTCCTTAACGACAAAGAGGGTGTGTGGCGCTGCCGTACGACTTTCAACTGCACCGATGCCTGCCCCCGTGGCATTGAGATAACCAAGGCGATCGCCGAAGTCAAACAGGCACTCATTTTCCGCCGAATCTAACCGGCATCACGCACTATTAGACGTCAACGGCGAAGTACTGGGTCTCCAAGAACTCGTGAATTCCGGCGAAACCACCTTCACGGCCTAACCCTGATTCCTTCATGCCACCAAAAGGTGCGGCCGGGTCAGAAGCGATTCCGCGGTTGATTGCAACCATGCCGGACTCCATTCGGCGGGCAACTTTGATTCCCTCACCGTTGTCCTTGGCATAGACATAGGACATGAGTCCGTATTCCGTGTCATTTGCCATGCGAACGGCTTCATCGGTGCTGGAAACCGTCACAATCGGTGCAACTGGACCAAATATTTCATTGCGGGTCAATACTGATCCGTGCTCAATTCCACGCACAATTCGTGGGGCAACGAATGCACCCTTATCGGGTGCGGTGCCGGCCAGGGTGATCTGCGCTCCTTCACCTTCCGCCTCGCCGATGAGCTCCAAGATCTTGTCGCGCTCCTTGTCACTCACCATTGCGCCCAACTCGTTAACGGGGTCAGTACCCGGACCAATTTTAAGTCCGCGTAATGCTGCCTCAAACTTGTCGGCGAATTCGCCACTAATTGACTCGTGAACGTAGAACCTGTTGGCCGCAGTGCATGCTGAACCACCATTGCGCATTTTTGCAATCATGGCTCCTTCAACAGCGTGATCAACACTGGACCCTTCAAGAACAATGAACGGCGCATTCCCGCCAAGCTCCATTGAACTTGGGAGTACTCGATCTGCGGTCTGCTTGAGCAACATCTTGCCAACATAGGTGGATCCAGTAAATGACAAAGTGGCAACACGTGGGTCTGCGAGTATGGCGCTAGATACTTCACCCGATCGTGAGGTGGTCACTATGTTGACAACACCGGCCGGTGCACCCGCACGCTCAAGGACATTCCCAATCCACAATGCGGTCAATGGTGTTTCAGCCGGTGGTTTGACAACGGTGGTGCAGCCGGCAGCCAGTGCAGGGCCCAACTTGCGGGTGATCATGGCTGCAGGGAAATTCCACGGAGTGATCATGTAAGCAACACCCATTGGCCTGTGGTCAGTAATGATGGTCTTGTCACGATTGGGCGCGTAGCGAAATCCACCCTCAATCCGCGGTGCTTCTTCAGAAAACCAGCGGAAGAACTCAGCGGCGTAGATCGCTTCACCCATAGCATCACGCCAGGCTTTGCCATTTTCAAGGGCAATGAGTCGAGCGCAGTCATCGATTTCGGCGACCATAATGTCAAATGCTTTTCGAAGAATTTCGGCGCGAACGCGGGCTGGGGTAATTGACCACGTTTGGAATGCCTCATGGGCCGCGTCAATCGCTTGAATGCCCTCGGCTACGCCAGCGTCTCCAATCGTAGCCAAGGTGCCGTAGGAGGCCGGATTAATCACGTTAAGCCCTGCAGCCGTCGCAACCCACTCTCCCCCAATCAA
The DNA here is from genome assembly GCA_945885645.1 of Bifidobacterium breve. Lineage (GTDB taxonomy): Bacteria > Actinomycetota > Actinomycetes > S36-B12 > S36-B12 > UBA4592. The sequence goes on from CAMCYV010000059.1 coordinate 7,023, forward strand.
TAGGCGAGTTGGGGTGTTGGCGGGTAATGCATCAGAGAGGGCTGTTGTGCTAACTGTGCTCATTTCGGGCCTTTCGTGGCAGGGGCTGCGCCCTAAACTTAGTGCCGGGACCCTCGCTGTGCCCAGGGTGTGTCCTAATCCTGACTCGGCAGTGTCTTTTCGCCTATTGGGGCATTGGGGTTAGGGTTGAGAAGTTATGCGTCCACGACATTCTCTTCGGCACGGCTTGCTCGCCGCCAATGCTCTGGCATGCACCGTGGCACTCATTATGGGCCTCTCCATTGGCGCAGTCCCAGCAGCTGCCGTTCCCGGTGACATCCCCGTAGGCGGAGAGCTGCTCACAGGAAAGGGGGAAATCGTCGCATTGGGTGAGGGAGCCGATCCGTTGCCCGAAGTGTGGGCAAAGACCTGGGTGGTTGCTAATGCTGACACGGGTGAAATCTTGGCGGCGAAAGGCCCTCACGTGTTACGCGCACCTGCCAGCACTTTGAAAACCTTGACCGCATTAACGTTGATTCCCCAAATTGACCCTGCCACCATGATTAAAGCGAAAGAGCGAGCGGTCAATACTTACGGCAACAGAGTTGGTTTGGTTCGTGGTCGCGAGTACTCCGCTAATGACCTTTTCTACGCACTGCTTCTTCCGAGCGCCAATGATGCCGCGATGGCATTGGCTCAGGGCGCCGGCAGCGTGAAAACGACTTTGGCGCAAATGAATGAAATTGCGGACTCAGTCGGTGCGCTGGATACCGTCGTAAAAAACCCCAGTGGACTTGATGCTCCAGGCCAAGTGTCCAGCGCATACGACCTAGCGACAATAGGCCGCTCGGCATTGGCCTTGCCGTACTTCCGAGAAGTTGTTGCCACCAAAAAGCATGAGTTTGCAAACAAGAAAAAGTCAAAAACCATCTACACCCAAAATAGGATGTTACTTGGCAATTTCAAAGGAACGATTGGTCTCAAGACTGGCTTCACCACGAATGCCGGGCGAACATTTATCGGGGCGGCGGAACGTAAAGG
>CAMCYV010000060.1 GCA_945885645.1 Bifidobacterium breve
CAATTGTTATTTCGGCAATCCTGTTCGGGCTCTGGCATATTTTGCCGAGCATCGGCACCCACGAGAACAATCCGGCTTTGGGTGGGGTGGTTGGCTCAGGGCGACGGGGGAATATTTTGGGTGTGCTGGCCAGCGTCCTCACCACCACGCTGGCGGGTGTTTTATTTACCCTCATGAGGATTTTTTCTGGCAGTGTCATCGCCCCGATGGGGTTCCATTGGGCGACCAATGGCTTGGGTTACGCTTTTTCGTGGGTCCTGCTTCGATCCCGTCGACGTAGTTCACGGATCAATCCAAAGATCAATGCAGGGGGTGAATGACAAGCATGTCATTTAAGGAATACGATAGGGACCCCGAAGAGGAAACCCTCGAGGGCAGCGAGCGCGCCAGTTTTTTGGAGGAAGATCACATGTACCAAGCCGCAAGTGGGAATCCCCTTTCCGGTCCCTCCGGTGCAGAGTTCCCGCAGCTTTCTGATCGCGATCAGGCGATTCTCGGCTTTGAGCGTCAGTGGTGGAAGTACTCCGGTGCAAAGGAAGCGGCAATTCGCGAACTTTTCGACATGAGCTCAACCCGTTACTACCAGTTGATCAACACTTTGATCGACACCCCAGAAGCCTTGGAATTTGACCCCATGCTGGTTAAGCGCCTACGTCGGATGCGTTCAAGTCGCCAGGCAGCTCGCACCGCAAATCGCGCGAATATTCGTTAATTTTCGGCGTGTTTTTATCATTTTCATCACGGGAAACACGCGCACCCAGGTCTAGCATTTTGTTTCATAGGTAATGCGACTTACGATGTTTCATTAGGTCGACTATTTGTATATCTAGGAGAGTGAATCATTATGCGCCAGCGATCATTGGGTGCGTTCGGCTTATTGAAGAGAGGGCATGCCGCAAAAGGTTGGGTATCCGCGATCGCCGCAGCACTTATCGCTGGGTCCTTGCTGGCTGCACCAGCCCAAGCCGCGCCTCGAGAAATAGTTGTATGGGTTGACGCACAATACAAAGATGCTGCGACAGCCCTATTCGCCAATGGTTACAAGAATAAAACGATCACCGTCACTGCGCGCGATATGTCAACAATCGCCCTCGACCTTCAGAAAATTGATCCCAACAGAGCCCCCGACATTGTGTTAGTTGACGGAGAACAGGTAGGGGAACTCGCAAACAATGAACTCATTGCTCCAATTGAAATTTCTGCCGCTACCTCGCGTGCACTCTCCAGTGTCGCAATCAACACTTTCAAAGTCGGCACCTCTCTTTACGGCACCCCAATCCAGCGCCAAAATGTGGCACTCGTGACCAATGCGGAAATGATTCCTACCGCCCCCACGACCTTCAAGAAATTGTCGAACATGGCCTTGAAGCTTGTCGCTGATGGCCGGGCCGAAATAGGCTTTGCGCTCGCACAAGGCTTAGATGGCAACGCGTATTCAACTTACCCACTTTTCGCCGGCCTCGGCGGATTCGCTTTTGGAACAACCGCCGCAGGCAGCTATAACCCCACCAGAATCGGAATCAACAACAAGAAGTTTGTGAAAAACCAGTCCCAAATTGATACATGGAATGCAAGTGGGTTGATCGATTCCAATGTGAGCGAAGAGGAGGCACGCATCGCGTTCACTTCGGGTCGGGCACCGTTCTGGCTCACCAGTCCTGAGGAAATCGTGAATCTAAAAACGGTCACATTCCGTTATCGAATCACTCAGGTCCCCAACATCGTTAAAGGAATAAATGCGGCGCCGCTTATGAAATCAATTGGTTTTGCGGTTACCGCCTTCGCCCAGACGCATAGAGTTCTTCCGGCCGCCAAGGACATCGTCGAAAATCAAATCACGACCACAAATGCGCAAACAGCCTTTTATGCTAAATCCCCGTATGTTGGCCTGCCCGCAAATTCAGTCGCGGCGGCTGCAACACCGGACCGCGTATTACTGGCATTCGGATCGGCAGCACTCGGAGCTGCCCCGTACCCCAATATTCCCGAATGGGGTCAGGTTTCCCTTGCACTCGGCGGCGCATGGCGCGATAGCACCCGTGGCGTAACTGCAGTCAAAGCCGCGACAGCATTCGCCGCTGCCCAAGCTCAAGCCGTAACGGCGCTCACTCCGGTGCCAGAGCCAACTCTCACGCCGACAATCCCTTAAGCACGTCATTTCGACCGCCAAGTGGCATCTCAACGTCTCCACGGTCACCCTTAAAGGCCTGATTTACCCACCCGCCTGAGGCGGGGTCATTCGGTCGAATCATAGGGGGATTGGGCTCGAATTTGCCCGCGGATTTGCACTCTCACCCCGAGAGTGCTAACTTTTCCGTTAGCACTCTCACCATGAGAGTGACAACTCAATGAACCTACATTACGGCAGTTTCCGAAAGGAACACTCTCATGGCAAAAATGATTTCATTCGACGAGGAAGCCCGTCGTGCACTTGAGCGCGGAATGAACGTGCTCGCTGACGCAGTCAAAGTGACCCTTGGCCCCAAAGGACGCAACGTTGTTTTGGAGAAGAAGTGGGGAGCCCCCACGATCACCAATGACGGTGTATCCATTGCAAAAGAAATTGATCTCGAAGATCCATATGAAAGGATCGGCGCAGAACTGGTCAAAGAAGTTGCCAAAAAGACCGATGACGTCGCTGGCGACGGAACAACCACCGCAACCGTTCTCGCTCAGGCACTCGTACGCGAAGGACTACGTAACGTAGCCGCCGGCGCAAACCCGATGGGTCTGAAAAAGGGCATCGAGCGAGCAGTAGCAGTTGTGTGCGACGAGCTTCTCGCAATGGCCAAAGACGTAGAGACCAAAGAGCAGATTGCATCAACAGCAGCAATCTCCGCTGGTGGCGACCAAGAAGTTGGCGAACTCATTGCAGAAGCAATGGACAAGGTTGGCAAAGAAGGCGTAATCACGGTTGAAGAAAGCCAGACATTCGGACTTGAACTCGAGCTCACCGAAGGTATGCGCTTTGACAAGGGTTACATCTCCCCTTACTTCGTCACCGACACCGAGCGCATGGAAACAGTTCTCGAAGACGCTTACGTCTTGATCGCTAACTCCAAGATCTCTGCGGTCAAAGATGTTCTGCCGATCCTTGAAAAGGTAATGCAGAGCGGCAAGCCACTCATGATCATCGCCGAAGATGTTGAAGGCGAAGCACTTGCAACTCTCGTTGTGAACAAGATCCGTGGCACCTTCAGAAGCGTCTCGGTCAAGGCCCCGGGCTTTGGTGATCGCCGGAAGGCAATGCTGCAGGACATCGCGATTCTCACCGGTGGCCAGGTCATCAGTGAAGAAGTTGGTCTCAAGCTGGACACCACAACATTGGATCTCCTTGGCCGCGCCCGTAAGGTCGTTGTCACAAAGGACGAAACAACAATTGTTGAAGGTGCCGGTAACGCTGAACAGATTCAGGGCCGTGTTAACCAGATTCGCGCCGAAATCGACAAGAGTGACAGTGACTACGACCGCGAGAAGTTGCAGGAGCGTTTGGCGAAACTTGCCGGTGGCGTTGCAGTTATCAAGGTCGGTGCGGCCACCGAAGTTGAACTCAAGGAGCGCAAGCACCGCATCGAAGACGCTGTTCGTAACGCAAAGGCTGCAGTCGAAGAGGGTATCGTGCCCGGAGGCGGCGTTGCTCTAATTCAGGCAATGAAGCTCGCCGGAAGCAAGATCGATGCACTGGGCCTCACCGAGGAACAAGCAGTCGGCGCAAACATTGTTCGCGTCGCTGTCAGCGCTCCGTTGAAGCAGATTGCCGAGAATGCTGGACTTGAAGGTGGAGTTGTCGTGGAGAAAGTCCGCGAGCTACCTGCAGGCCAGGGTCTCAATGCTGCAACTGGCGAGTACGTCGACATGATCGCGGCCGGGATTATTGATCCTGCCAAGGTCACCCGCTCAGCACTACAGAATGCTGCATCCATTGCAGCCCTGTTCCTCACAACCGAGGTTGTTATTGCTGAGAAGCCAGAGAAGGCCGCTCCAGCAATGGGCGGCGGCGGAGACATGGGCGGCATGGACTTCTAGTCCGTGCAAGAACCCATTTAATTCCCAGTAGGGGAGCAACTCACATAATGAGCTGCTCCCCTACTTTTTTGGTCAACCACTCTCCGCCACCAGCATTACGGGTAATCTGTGACTGATGTTCTGGGAAAGGGGACTGCACCATGAACAGCGATCAGCCCGCTCGTCAGATAGGGGCCATTAGGCGCGATCATTTCAAGATTTTTGAATCTCGGGCATATTTAAATTCATGCTCACAAGGTGCACTGGCCAATGAAGTGCGGGCAGCTTATGACCGATACCTCGACCAGTTGGAGGAATTCGGATCGCTTTGGGAAACTTGGGTTGGGGTACAAGAAGATGTACGCGGGCAGATCGCCTCATTGTTTTCAACACAATCCGACCAAGTTGCGGTAACAACAAGTGCGTCCGCTGCGATTAACGCCATAGCAAGTTGCTTTGATTTTCGAAACGGTCCGAGCAAGGTGTTAACAACATCACTTGAATTTCCCACCGTCGGTCAAATCTGGCACGCCCAAGAAATCAACGGGGCCGAGATTGTCCATGTGCCAGCCGACCCTGATCATCGTTTACCCGCTGAGCGCATCGCGGCAGCGATTGACAACAACACGGCGATTGTCTCTGTCACTCACGTCTGCTACCGAAACGGTGCTATGAATGACATCCGGGCGATCGTTAAAGCCGCCCACGACCGCGGTGTACCCGTTCTTGTTGACGCCTATCAATCAACGGGGGCGGTTCCCATTGATTTCGAGGACCTCGGTGCTGATTTCCTAATCGGTGGAGTTCTCAAATACATGCTGGGAAGCCCTGGGCTTGGCTTTGCTTTGGTCAACGATAAGGCGCTGTCAGAGTTCATCCGCACAGAGTTCATCCCCACAACCACAGGGTGGTTTGCGGCGCGCGATATTTTCTCGATGGACATCTATAAATACGATCCGGCAAAAGATGCGCGAAGATTCGAGGCTGGCACCCCGAATGTTCCAAGTATGTATGCCGCACGAGCAGGGTTAAAGTTTTTGCTCGAGGTGGGCGTCAATAATGCTTGGGAAGTCTCAAGTCAGTTACATGATCAACTTCGCTCAGGCGTTAATGAACTTGGTGGAGTGTGTGCAACACCAGAACACCCAGGTGAACACGGCCCGATGCTGGCCGTTGCATCTGTTGACGAGCATGCATTGGTCAATGCGATGGCCCAAGACAATGTAGTGGTTTCAAGTCGTGATGGAAACATAAGGATCAGTCCCCATTTCTACAACAACACTCAAGATGTCGAGATGGCTTTAGCATCCTTGGCTAAAAATCGACATCTGCTTGCCGACCGGTAGATTACTGGGATGGACCTGCTCGGATCATTTACTTTTGTGGCAATTGACGGTGCGGAAGTAAGACTCAAAAGCGGAAGTTCGCGACTCATGAATATGGAAATCAAGGCGCCGGTGCGCTCAGGATCACTTCATATTGTTGACTCGATCGCAACCATGAATTTGGTATTGGCTTTGGACAAACTCAAGACGGGAAACTTCCTCGCGGATGCTGCCGCCAGGACTTTCATTAGTGGCTACAAAGCCTACGACCTGGTCTTTAGGGGTTCAGGCCCGCACAATGGCAATGCATATGACGTGTCGGGAAACGCTATTGCTGGAGAGATTGATGTGCAGATGTCCATCATTCTCACGTCAGTCGGGAATTCGGTGCAGCCAGAAGTGGAACTAACGGGTTCCGCGCAATTCGGCACGGTACACATCCCGCTGCCAGGTATCGGAACCGTAGAAAATATGAATATCGAAATTGATGCTCAATTGGCTATTCGCCAAGCTTGATCCCCTCGCCAGTGCTTCGATGCTTTACACGCCAGGTGAGAGTTCAGCGGAATCAATAATGCGATAGGAGTAGCCCTGTTCCGCCAAAAAGCGTTGCCGGTGTTGGGCAAAGTCTGCATCCAAGGTGTCGCGGGTGACAACCGAATAGAAGTGTGCAGTTCGCCCGTCGAACTTTGGTCGCAAAATCCGACCGAGGCGTTGGGCCTCTTCCTGGCGGGAACCAAATGATCCACTGACTTGAATCGCGACGGTTGCCTCGGGGAGGTCAATTGAGAAGTTTGCAACCTTGCTCACGACAAGCAGGTTCACTTCACCCGTTCGGAACGCATGGTAGAGGCGTTCACGCTCCTTCACGCTCGTTGCACCGGTAATCACCGGAGCGCCAAGGTGCTCACCGAGTTCTGCTAGTTGATCGAGGAATTGACCGATCACAAGGATTTGTTCACCTTCATGCTTATGTACGAGTTGTTCGACAATCTCGATCTTTTCAGCAGCACTGGCTGCCATGCGATATTTGTCCTCTTGCTCGGCAACGGCATAGGCCATGCGATCAGGTTCGGGCATGGTGACTCGAACTTCAACACAATCCGCTGGCGCAATGTAACCCTGATTTTCAATTTCTTTCCAGGGAGCGTCGTATCGTTTAGGACCGATTAGGGAGAACACATCAGACTCTCGTCCGTCTTCACGGACCAGAGTTGCTGTTAGGCCAAGGCGACGTCGCGATTGAATGTCTGCGGTGAAGCGAAAAATTGGGGCAGGGAGCAGGTGGACTTCATCATAAATAATCAAGCCCCAGTCACGTGAATCAAAAACCTCGAGATGCGTGTAAATTCCCTGGCGTTTTGTTGTCATCACCTGGTAGGTAGCAATTGTGATGGGACGAATTTCCTTTTTGGCGCCGGAGTATTCGCCAATTTCGTCAGGGGTCAGCGTGGTTCGCTTGAGTAGCTCATCCCTCCACTGGCGGGCGCTTACCGTATTTGTCACCAGAATCAAGGTCGTCGCTTGTGCCCGATACATGGCCAAAGCACCAACCAGAGTTTTTCCGGCACCGCAGGGTAGGACCACAACTCCCGAACCACCGTGCCAAAAACCATCAGCCGCGTGGGTTTGATATTCGCGTGCTTCCCAGTCGTTACGCAGTGAAATCGCATGACGTTCACCATCAACGTAACCGGCGACATCTTCAGCAGGCCACCCGAGTTTTACCAGAGCTTGTTTCAGATGGCCGCGTTCACTGGGATGAACGACAACGGTGGTGTCATCAATTCTGGCACCGAGAAGCGGTGCAACCTTCTTGCTTTTGAGGACCTCTTCGAGAACGGCAACATCGAGTGCTTGGAGGATCAGGCCGTTCGCTGGATCGCTGTTTATCTGCAGGCGGCCGTAACGCGACATGGTCTCGGCGATGTCAATGAGTAGTGCGTTCGAAACTGTGTAGCGCGAGTACCTAATGAGCGTGTCGATCACACTCTCGGCATCGTGGCCGGCTGCCCGGGCATTCCACAAGCCAAGTGGAGTGAGTCGATAGGTGTGAATGTGTTCGGGTGCACGTTCAAGTTCGGCAAATGGGGCAATTGCCTTACGACAAGCAGCGGAATCAGGGTGATCAACCTCAAGGAGCATGGTCTTATCACTTTGTACGATGAGGGGTCCGTCGGTCATATCCTGCTCTCCGGTAGCTGTGCTCGATGCTGGCGAACAGGCAACCTTACCGTGCTACGGCTCAAGGGGCTGCTGCTGGCTGGAACTGAAGAGGTAGTTCCCTAGCGAGTGGCCAGTAGTTTCATCAGCATTTTCGACAGAAGTTCCACTCGGTGAGGAATCGCACTCGCAGACGCCCATTCACAGTCGGCGTGCGCCCCATCTCCTACGGCCCCCATTCCGTCGATTGTGGGGACGCCTGCGGCCGCGGTGAGATTGCCGTCACTCGCTCCACCCACGGCGCATTCCATGAGTTCGGGTAAACCCAGTTCGCGATTGGTGACTTGGGCGAGTGCGAATAGCTCGGAGCTCATGGCCGATTCCATTGCTGGT
>CAMCYV010000061.1 GCA_945885645.1 Bifidobacterium breve
TCAGGCCACTGGATTCGCAGTGAAAACGAGTAGACGGTGAGCATGAGTGAATTCACAGCGCAGGTGATAACCGTTTCGACCCGCGGTGCCCAGGGCGTTCGCGCTGATACATCCGGTGAAATCTTGGTGGCTGCTTTGACCGAACTGGGTCTGGTGTGCTCTCCGACGGTGATCATCGCTGATGGTCCCGAGGTATCCACCGAGATTGTGCGGGCCGTTGAAGCTGGTCACGCACTCGTCGTGACAACCGGTGGGACGGGCATTTCGCCAACAGATCAAACTCCGGAGTACACCAGGTCCGTGATTGACCGTGAAATACCGGGAATTGCCGAAGCTATCCGCGCCCATGGACGCGGAAATGGGGTTGCAACGGCCGCACTGTCTCGGGGAATCGCAGGGCAGTTAGCTAACGCCCTCGTGGTCAATCTGCCCGGATCACCGGGTGGCGCACGTGATGGCGCTGTGGTTCTTGGGGAAATTGTGATCCATGCACTTGAACAAATTGCCGGTTCGGATCATTAGTTCACCTTTAGTTCACCTAATGAATTTCTAAGGTTCACCTATACAGGTCCCCTTGGCTACTTTGAGGTGGAAAGGTCTGATTCGTGAGTATTGAGACCCCCATGCGAGATCTAGGAAAAGGCAAGAAAGCCAATGCTGGTGATCGAATTTTCAACCGAACAATCACGGGGGCGGCTTTTACCTCGCTCATAATTCTCGCGGGAATCACGGTTTTTCTGGGGGCAAAAGCGGGCCCGGTGCTGCAAGAGCAAGGACTGAGCTTCCTCACCGAAACAATGTGGGACCCGCTGGGCGTCCCACCAGAATTCGGGATAGCAGGAATGCTGTACGGATCACTACTACTTGCCGTCATTGCTCTAGTGATCTCGGTGCCGGTGAGTTTGTTCCTCGCGGTCTTTATGGTTTTCATGGCGCCACCAAAAGTGTCAAAAATCCTGACCAACCTCGTAGACCTGATGGCTGCGATCCCGTCGGTGATCATTGGCCTGTGGGCCTTTTACGTTTTAGTTCCACCTGCTCAGGAGTGGCAGCAACTCCTCAACCAGTATTTAGGCTGGATTCCACTTTTCCAAAATGAGTCTGGAAACTTCACGGGCACACCTTTCATTGGCGGTGTTGTCCTAGCAATCATGATGGTGCCCATCGTCACCTCAATAACGGCTGAGGTTTTGAAGCGAACTCCACCTGAATTGGTCAACGCTGCCGAGTCGCTGGGGTGCTCAATGTTCACCATGTTGCGATACGTGGCCTTGCCATTTGGTCGCGGCGGGATAGTGGGTGGCGTAATGCTGGGATTGGGCCGAGCATTAGGTGAAACCATCGCGGTGTTTTTCGTTCTCAAGCTCGTTTTTGACATTAACTTTTACAAAATTATTGAGTCCGGCGGTGGCTCGATCGCAACACTCATTGTGTCTAAATTTGGTGAGACCAATGGCGAATACGAGGTGAATGTATTGCTTGCATCAGGATTCTTCCTCTTCCTCATGACCCTGGTGGTCAACGCGATTGCCAACCTTATTGTCGCTCGCACAGATCGGTTGAAGTCATGACAATTCTGATGTCCGAGTCTCCACCCGTCCTCGAGAAAGATCTCGAGCCGCTTCGGCCTTGGAGTAAGCGACCAGCGTCATTTTGGTTGGCTGCATTTTTGGGCTCCGTTGTTCCCCTTGCAATCCTGGGTGCACTGTATTTAACAACTGATCTAGCAGTGGCTCTGCTCCTGATTGCCTTCTACCTACCCATGCAACTCATTGGAGCGGGTTTAGCCGGCTACTTCGCAAAGGGCAAACATGGCATTGCTGACTCAGCGATCATCGTTTTTGCCATTGGAGCGACCGCCCTGAGCGCAATAATTCTGGGCTCAATGCTGCTCACGATCATCGTCCGCGGGATCGCTGCATTTAGACCTTCGTTCATTATTCAAAACAGCACTTACATTAGCCCGAGCACTCCATTGGAATACGGTGGTATCGGGCACGCGATATTAGGAACTTTTCTCATTGTTGGAATTGCAACAATCATCTCCGTTCCATTTGGTATCGCAACGGCCGTTTACGTCACCGAAGTACGTGGGCGAGCGGTTCCTTATGTTCGCTTCTTCGTTCAAGCGATGAGCGGTGTTCCTTCGGTGGTCGCCGGACTCTTCGTCTTAACAGTTTTCATTCTCACAGGGGTTCTCAATACGAGTGCGATGGCTGCGGCAATTGCATACGCAATCCTGATGCTCCCAACAATTGCCCGAACAGCGGAAGAAGTTCTCAGGCTCGTCCCAGAAGAATTACGAACCGGCGCTTTAGCCTTGGGTTCAACGCGCGCTCGGGTTGTCCTTAACGTGGTTGTGCCAGCGGCGAGGACCGGAATCATCACGGCGATTCTGCTCGGTATCGCTCGCGTAGTCGGAGAAACTGCACCATTGCTCCTGACGGCACTTAAAAATGACCAAACGGTTCTCAACCCATTTACTGATCCAATTTCAGCGCTGCCAACTTTCATTTTCGACAATGTCGCCCAGCCTTATCCCGATGCGGTCACTCGGGCTTGGGGAGCGGCGCTCGCCCTGTTGATCATCGTTGGAGTTTTGTTCACAATCACCCGATTCATTTCGGCTCGAAAGCCGAGAAGGTAAAAGTAAATGTCGAGAGGAACTGAGATGGAAGAGACGGTCGTTGCTATGGAAGAAATGGGCGTGGACGTTGTTGCGGCTGAAAGGGAGTCGCAGACAATCGAGATGTCAGCAAAGGGCGTCAGTGTGTGGTTCGGTAAACGTAAAATCTTGGAAAACGTCAATATGGATTTCCCAAAAAAGACCGTCACGGCCCTCATCGGTCCTTCAGGGTGCGGTAAGTCAACGTTCATTCGGACTTTAAATCGGCTACATGAACTTATCCCAGGGGCAGCTCTAGCGGGCGAGATTCTTTATGAAGGCCAGGACATCTACCGTCAAGATGTTGACCCAGTTCATATTCGCCTTGCAATTGGAATGGTTTTTCAAAAACCAAATCCCTTTCCATCGATGACAATTCGAGGAAATGTTCTTTCTGGCCTCAAATTATCGGGGATGAAACGACCTGATCATGACGCTTTGGTTGAGCAAACATTGACCTCGGCTGGTCTGTGGAAGGAAGTAAAGGATCGTCTCAATGCTCCTGCCGGGGACCTTTCAGGTGGACAGCAGCAACGCTTGGTAATCGCCCGGGCGCTCGCGGTTAACCCACATGTTTTGCTCATGGATGAGCCTTGCTCAGCGCTTGACCCGGCTTCGACTCTCAGAATTGAAGAGACGATTCGCGAGTTGTCTAAAGACATCACGATCATCATTGTCACTCACAATATGCAACAGGCCGTTCGAGTGTCCGACTACACGGCGTTCTTTTTGGCTGAAGAAAACCAACCAGGCTACGTTGTTGAGCAGGGACTGACCACAGAAATTTTTGGTAACCCGAGAGATCAGCGAACATTGGATTACGTAAACGGACGTTTTGGTTAACAGTTGGGGCTGTTGGTGGCCGTGTACATGAACTGTTCACCTAAATGTAGGAATCTAGAAAAGTAAGTGATGACTTCAGGTCACTTTGAAACATTAGGTTTGTGATTAATAAGGTAATTAACTCGATAATAAGGAGACACAGTGCGCAGAATTTTTGCACTTGCAACAAGTATCGCTGGGGCGACGGCCATAGCCGCTTCAAGCTTGGCAATCGCAGTTCCAGCAAACGCTGCAGAAACAATCAGCGGCGGCGGAGCATCTTTCCCTTTCGTATTCCTGCAGGCATGCGCATCCGACTTCAATGCGTCGCAGAGTAACTTCACAATTCAGTACACCAGCACAGGATCCGGTACCGGTAAATCCAACTTCACCAAGGGAACCTTTACCTACGGCCAGACCGATAGTGCCTACACCAGCGGTGCGCCAACTTTTAGCTGGGAATATCTTCCTAACGTTGGTGGAGCAGTCGCATTTCCTATCAACTTGAAAAACGCAACGACCGGGCGGACACTCGGTTCTTCAATTCAGTTGAGCCAGACCACTCTTGCAAAAATTCTCGGTGGAGCCATTACCGTGTGGAATGACAAAGAGATCCTCAAGACCAACACCCGTATCGCCAAGTCGATCCCAGCAACTCCAATTACTGTTGCTTACCGCTCCGACAACTCGGGTACCTCGAATAACACGCTGCAGTACCTCAATTCGTGGGCACCAACAATCTGGGCAAAGGTGCAGGACGATTTCTCCACAGCGTTCCCAGGCGGAAAGCCACTGGCTAACAGCATCGCGGGCAAGGGCAACGCCGGTGTTATGGCAAACGTCATCGCTACTGACGGCGCAATCGGTTACGTAGACCTCGGCGACGCCAAGGGCTACCCTTCCGCACGTGTTGCAAATGCATTGGGTGAGTTCATCGCTCCTTCGTCAGCAAGTGCTGCGAAGAACCTCGCGAACCAGACCAATATCCAGCCAGATGGTCTCGTGAGCCTCAACTACAAGGTCCAGGTTAAGGGCGCTTACCCAGTCGCGATCTTCACCTACATGCTGGTACGTACAGATGGCAAGGGCCCCAACGGTTTGGGTGTCCGTCAATTTGCCGACTACGTGCTTCAGAAGTGTGGACCACAGCGTGCATCCTCACTGGGCTACGTTCCAGTAGCGGGTAAGGTGCTTGCTAAGGCAAAGACCTTGGCTCTCGAAATCAAGTAGTCTCAAAAGCTAATCGCAACAACATAAATACAACGGCACGTTAAATACAAACGACAGGGTGAGGGCAATGAACCAGAATCGTAATCGAGGCTGGGGCATTGCCCTCACAGTCGTTTTAACAGTCACCGCATCCGTCTCACTCGGTGCCTGCACACCCCCAATGCCTCCGGACGTTTTAGCCGCACAACTTGAAAACCAAATTACCTGTCAAACGGGTAACCAAGATGTTCTTGTTCCCGAGGAATTCATGGGCAGTGTGGACTCGGTGAATGCCACCCTCACCGGAGTCTGCCCCGAACAATCGATGACGGAAGTAAGCGCTGATACTCCTGCTGGCGTTGTGATCACTAGCTCTGCTCCCACGACGGAGGAACTGGCAGCTTTTGGTGAGCAGTGCACGGGAGAAATAATCACCGTGCCCATTTTTTCTTATGGCGTCACACTTGCCTACAACGTTATTGGACTTGAAGGTTTGATCCTGGACGCCAATGTGCTTGGTGCAATGTTGTCTGGGACCATCACCGCTTGGGATGATCCTGCGATCGCTGCACTCAACCCTGGCTACGACCTCGCTGAGTTACCAGAGATGACCGTAATGAGTGTCGAAGGGGGATCTGGTTCTGTAGAAGCGATGACAACCTACCTCTCAAACACAGCACCGGAGTCGTGGTCATCGGGTGTGTCCCGAACGCTCGAGCTCGGCCAAAAATTTCCCACGCAACTCGACCTGATCAATGAAATGTTTGCAATAGAAGGCGCTATCGCGGTGCTTCCTATTGTTGTAGCAATTAACAATCAAATTCCTATGGCCGCAACACAGGTCCAGGAAGAAATCATTGGCCCTGACGACACTCAATTGCAAAAGGTTGGTGCAGGAGCGATGACAGTGACGGTCGAACCCACTTCCTTAATTGCAACGCCAGCAACTGGCGGCGTCCCCGTTGAAGGAAACTTCGACCTCGCTGCATCGAAAATTGTTTTGGCAGAAGGACAACCCCTCATTGGTTGGCCAATCCTGGGTACGGCACACGCCACCTTGTGCAACACCCCGGGGGAACCGCTTCCCCTGTCAACGGTTCAATTTTTCGAGCGACTTTCAGGTCAAGGTTCATTTGAAACATATGGCTTAACTCCACTGCCCGAACCGATTCGAGTCCAGACTTTTCTACCACTGCAGGTCACCTTGAATGAGACGGTCGCACCCAGTGAGAGCGCGGCCGAGTAAGTCAGCAGCAGCCACTACCAAGAGCCCCTAGTGGGATTTAGCGCGCTCCCATGAAAGGTGAATTTCATCTTCGGCTTCTTTGCGGCCCGTCCAGGTGGCGCCTTCAACTGACTTACCGGGTTCAAGATCCTTGTACACCTCAAAGAAATGTTGGATTTCGAGGCGGTCGAATTCGGGCACATGGTGAATATCGCGGAGATGCTCCATGCGCGGGTCACCGGCTGGCACGCACAAAACCTTGTCATCGCCGCCCGCTTCATCGGTCATCCGGAACATTCCAACGGCACGGCAGGAAATCACCACGCCAGGGAAGGTTGGCTCTTGAACGAGCACGAGGGCATCGAGGGGATCGCCATCAAGGCCGAGGGTGTTGTCGATGAACCCGTAATCGTGGGGGTAGCGCGTTGAGGTGAAAAGCATGCGATCCAGGCGAATTCGGCCACTTGTATGGTCAACTTCGTACTTATTGCGGCTTCCGCCGGGGATTTCAATGGTGACGTCAAACACGAGGGGATCCATGGGAGCACATTACCGGGCAGAGTGATTTCTGGGCGCCGTGGTGACTTACAGTAGGCGTAATGCGCATTTATGGGACGGACTCGGTGCGGCGCCTCGGTGTTGTTGCAGGAACATGTGGCTTGATTTTAGGACTGATTTGCGTCCCCACGGGCGTTGTGGCGGCGCCGCCGAGTGGCCCGGTACCCAGCATTTATCAACCACTGAGCAGTAGTGCTCCCGCTCCCAGCACCACGGGGTTAGACCGCTCAATTGGCAAGCTGACCCAAAGCCCGTCGCTGGGGAAATTCTCTATGCTCGTTATTGACCCCGTGAGTGAAAAAGTAATTTTTAGTGATCAATTGGATAAAGCACGAATTCCCGCCTCGGTGAACAAGGTACTGACCGCTGCTGCAGCATTAAGTTCACTTGGGCCCAACACTCGTCTGGCTACCCAAACGAAACTCAATGGCACAGACCTGTACTTGGTTGGTGGAGGTGACCCGCTGTTGCCGAGAGCAAAGGGCGCGAACTCACTCAAATCCTTGGCCCAAAAAACAATCAGTGCCTTGACATCAAAAAATCAAAAGAATGTAAAACTTTTTTACGATGACTCACTTTTCACTGGACCGTCTTTGGGGCCAGGTTGGAAAACGAATTTCCCCAGGGTCGGAGTTGCATCACCTGTATCAGCGCTGAGTGTGGGCGGAGCTCGAGTAAGTCCCGGCTCAGTCGCGCGTGTCTCAAATCCGGCGAAACAAGCAGCTCAACTATTTTCTCAACGATTAAGACAGGCCGGGATTTCGGTTGCGATTGTCAAACGGGGTGAAACCCCTGCTAGTTCAGTCCAATTGGCGTCGGTGCTCTCTGAACCGGTCAGCGCAATCGTTGAAGAAATGTTGCGGGAGTCAGACAATGACGTTTCCGAAATTCTCGCGCACCTGGTGGGAGAGAAAACTGTTGGCGAAGGCAGTTTCGCAGGTGGTGCTCGCGCGACCCAGTTGATTTTGGATCAAAATGGTATTTCAACTAAGAATCTGAGTTTGTTTGATGGTAGCGGGCTTTCTGAGAAGAACAAGATGACGAGCACGACTGTGGCGCAGGTACTCACTGAAATGGTGCGTGGTGACAAATCTCAATGGGCTGCAATCGCTACTGGCCTTCCCGTTGCGGGTCGCACGGGGACACTCGAAACACGTTTTGACACGAAGAGAACGCAAGCAGGTGCGGGCGTTGTTCGGGCGAAAACAGGATCACTGACCGGAGTGTCTTCACTAGCTGGAACCGTTTTGGATAAAAGTGGACGGCTCCTTGTCTTTGTCATGATGGGTAACCAGATTGGATCACTGAGCAGTGCTCGAGATTCAATGGATCTCATCGCTGCCAAACTCGCAAAATGCGGATGCCTGTGACCGTGATCCCATATCCGGACCTCATCCGAA
>CAMCYV010000062.1 GCA_945885645.1 Bifidobacterium breve
GCTCGGAAGGTGGACCCTGATCAAGAGACGATGGAACGCGCGCTTGCGTTGCTTGGGCGCACAGATTCAGTTGTCCCCTAACTTTTGATCAGCGCTAGCAGCCTTCCAAACTGCACCCTTAGAGTCCCATGAGGATTATGTACAACTGAATTGCAGCAACGGCCACGGTGACAATTCCCGCAATCACTATGGCGGCCGTAGCTAGCCCCGCACCCTCCGTCGGTACTAATTTTGCGTTCGCGCGTGCCCTGACACCCATGATGACTGCGAGAACAGGAACGCTTAGCGAGAGAAGTCCGATCAAGATTACGACAATAACCACGATGATTTTGATCCAGAGCGGATTGGCTGGCTCATAGGTAACCATTGCGGCAAAAAACGAGGCGGTGAACTCAATGAAGAACAAGATTGGGGCAAGGATGACGCTCACCAAAGCCAGGATGAAAGAAGCAACAGGACGCTTCATATCAGTTGTCTCGGACGGGCTTCATGATTCATATGGTAGTGCTTGACAGCGACTCATGGGAGGCACTTTTTCGTGTTAAAATCCGGGTTGTCTGTTGATGTTGAGAGCCTTGGTGTGAAAGAAACGTTGGTAATGGTCTAAACAAAAAAGTTAGGTTGTAGGTATGACTATTCTTCGAAAGACGCTGATTGGCATCGTGGCGGTTTTCGTGGTGTTCTTCCTGATTATTATTGTTTTTCTTGCAAAAAATGCTCTGCAGTCCTACTCTCTCCAATCGCGCTTGGATCCGTTTTACGCCTCCCCCAAAGAGTTCAGCGAGATCCCTGGGACACTGGTTAAGTTTGAACCTCTCGGTGTCGAGGTCGCCAATGCTCAGTCGTACCGCATGCTTTACGTAACGGAAGACTCGCAGGGAAAACCCGCCGTTGCTGCAGGAATGGCATTCATTCCCGATAAGAAGTCAGTGACTCCCCGGCCTGTGGTCGCTTACATTGCTGGAACTACCGGTCAGGGTGATGAGTGTGCTCCTTCTCGCTCACCTAATCCGATCTCTGGTGTAAAAAACTTTCTTCCCGAAGCAATCGCCCAAGGGTGGGCCGTCGTCGCACCCGACGAATATGGTGTGGGGACTGAGGGGATACAGCTTTATTTGATCAAAGAACAGGAAGTTCGTGACACGGTCAATAGCATTCGCGCTCTCCAATCCATCCCTGGGGCATCTGCGGGAAATGACTTCGCTGTTTACGGTTATTCACAAGGCGGGCATACTGCTTTATGGACCGGACACCTCGGTGAGCAGTTCGCCCCTGAGTTAAATCTTGTAGGAGTCGCCGCTGTAGCGCCAGCCGCAAACTTGACCGCAATCGTGGAACGTCAGTGGGATGAGGTTGCGGGCTGGGGTATCGGAGCCGACGTTGTTCGGTCATGGCAGGTTCTCTATCCGAATCTCTTTGATGGATTGCTTAATAACGCGGCGCGTAACAACTACGAACGACTCGCTCAAGAATGCACCTTCGGCTCTTTCGTCGAAGGTGTAATTCGCCACGACTTATTTAAGCAAGATTTTTTCAGTGAGAACCCGGTGAATGATCCACGGGTTGCTCAAATACTTATTGATCAGACGCCAACCCCGTATCCGCCAGACTTGCCGCTCATGCTGGTTCAAGGGACAGCTGATCAAATAGTGTTAGCCGGCCCCAATGCCGACCTGCAGGAGGCTTGGTGCGCCGCTGGTTCCACCATCAGTGGCCTTTGGCTCGGGGGAGTTGACCATGTCAATGTTGCTGGGATGGCGGGGCCCAGCGTGGCCGGCTGGATTGCAGATCGATTTGCTGATCGGAGCGCACCAAACACCTGCGACATTCCGCCGCCCAGGAGTTTGATTACCGTGCAGTAGATGGACGGTTCAGGTTGAAAACCCCACCGGTTGGAATCGCTGTCATCAACTATTTCAACACCCAATTTATATCAAGACCCAACAAAAGTTATGGGGCGACCAATGGTCGCCCCATAACTTGTACAACGTGAACTACTCTTGAATTCGGTTATTCCAACGAGTGGGACCCATTTTTGACGGCAACAGCGCAAAGATAAACGTGATAACAAAGCCAACGATCGGGATGAGCAAGATCCAGGTCCACCATCCGGAGCGATCAGTGTCGTGAAGGCGCCGAATCCAGACTGACAAGCCAGGTAGGAAAAGTGCAAGCGAAGTGATTCCATACACAGGACCGATGCCCGTCGCCGTGTTGGTGGAAAAAATGACAGAGTCGATGAATGAGGCCACGATGGCGACGATGAGGACGAAGAGAGTCCACCACCAGTACTCAGATCGGGTGGATCTTGCGTTCCAGACAACGTAGCCCCGGAAGCCTTTCTTGATTGCCGCGACAAAGCCAGTCTTGGATGGTTCTGTGTATTCGGTTATTTCTATTTCTTCCATTGACATGTGAAACCTCTCAGTGTGGTAAAAACGTTATTTAAGAATATTGGGTTTGGGGGGTGGCGGCAAGGGCATTTGGGTAAGTTATTGAGATCTAATGGGTTGGCGAGGGAGCAAAGGATGACTGTCAGCAATGCGTAGAAGACAGGTTATTGCTTCCGCAATTTTTCTCACCATGACCTTGGGCGCCGGCGTAAATTCGGTGGGTAGTCCAGTCGGTGCGCTCGGTAAATCAGATATCGGTGCATCAGATATCCGCCTTTCGGCCTTGAGTGTAAATCAGGGATCAAGCCTTGGGGTGAGAATTAATCGATTGCAATCGGCGCAGCGGTGTGTGCTCCGATTGGTCGGACTTAAATCATCCAAACCAAAAACTGTGAAAGTGAAGAATTCATCGGTTAAGGCCTCACTGTCAACAACAGGATTGCCGGTTGGTGAATATGTTGTGCGAGTGCGTTGCGGCAAAGGGGTAAGAGCAAGTTCGTCAAAATTCAGCGTTATTGCGCAGGGTGCTCCTACATCAGCCACCTGTGAAGTTGTGGAATCAGGGTTTTCGGCGAGCGCTAATTACTCCACTTCCTACGGCGCCGTGCTGACAAACAGTTCCCCGGTCCTCACCGCAAATAACGTGAGACTTTCTATAACTTTCAAAGATGCTTCAGGTACTACGTTGTCCACGGTTTCCGACAACGCTACGAACATCAACCCCGGTGAAAAAATCGTTGTGGGCATGGCTTACAGCGCAAGGCATCTCAATGTTGCTTCGATGGCAATTTCAACACTGTGTGATTCCACCAATGAACTAGCCCCTGCACAACTGAGTGGAACGACACAAACGATCGACGTCGCCAACAGTTGGAGATTCCCAACCACTATTAGCGGTCAGTTCACCAACACAACCGGATTCATAATCGGTACTAGTTCCCGGATAGATTACATAAGCCGTAATGCCTCAGGCCAGATCACAGGCGGCGGTCGCCTAACTCAATCTCCCGCGGTGCCCGCGGGTGCTGTAGGAACGTGGATAACCGAAGATTCAGTCCTTCCACAAGATATTTCTTCCGCCGACTGGGTTCTCTCTCCGAGTCAGAACTAGTTTTTCGTCTAGCTCACTGCAACTCAACCAGGTCTACATAGATCACAGATCGTTTCGTCTTGTCCAAAAAGTTTACGAGCTCGCGGGTCTGGCGCCGGACCATCTCAAGTTTGGGCAGATTGACATCCACCCACCACTGATCACTGACGAGTTCATTTAAGAGTGGCTCATGCTCCTTGACAGTAGGAATAGCGTTTTGGAGGAGTAGCCCCGAGGCGATCTCCTGCACAATCGCTCGCAGCAATTCGAAAGTGTCGGTATCGCTTTCCAATAGAGCGATTTGCAACCGGAGCAGTACAAGGTCGAAACGCTTGGCGCCCTCATTGGTGTCGCGAACAGCGGAAGGTAGATGGGCCAAGTGACTGGTAACCTCACGAGAAATTTCGGGTGTCACCTTCTGCCAGGATTCCCACTGCGAGTACTGCTCCACCCATTCGCGCACCGAACGAACCAACAAGTTGTCTAGGCTCATGCCAGCAACGGCCTCCCGCAAATTTGATGCTAGGTCGACCCGAAGGCTGTCCTCGCTCATGTCCCCAAATCCAGGTTCGACTCCTTCTGGCCACACGTAGCCAACTCGAGCGCCTAAGGCGGCCAAAAGATCAATCCGCGCTTCAAAAAGTTTCGCCGTCACGGACGTTTGCAAAGAGCCCTCTGATCGATTTATATCTAGATTAAAGAAATCTAGATTTTGACACAGGTCAAATATGTAGAAGTCTTGCTTGTCCTGACCGGGTTCGTACAGGTCTGGGCACAGGCGATTGCCACGACCAATCATCTGCCAGAACTTTGACTTTGACTGCACGAGCTTGAAGAACACGAGATTACAAACCTCTGCAACATCAATACCTGAATCAAGAAGGTCCACAGAGATTGCAATGTGTGGTGGTTTATCCGGTACAGAGAAGTCATCAATGAGAGACTGGGCATAGTTAACGTTGGGTGTGATCACTCGTGCGAAGTGCCCTGCATACTCGGGGTAGTTGACGTTGAAGCGCTGGCGAATGAAATCAGCCTGCGTTTGGTCCTTGGCGAAAATGATGGTCTTACCGAGCCGATCTCCACCCTCCACCTTGTGGCCATGTGTCATCAGCGCCGCGAGGGCCATGTCGACCGAGTCTTCGTCAAAGAGCAACTCATAGTGCTCCTCCACGGATTCGGTGTCTGGAACCTCTTGGGTTTCACTCCATTCAGCTGTGTCCCTTAGGTCCTTCTCGTGTTCACTGAGATCGTCGTATGTCATGCCATCGCGAACAAAACTCAACGGAACGGTCACTGCTACGGGCGGTACAAGGTAGCCCTCGGCCACGGCTTCATCAAATGTGTAGGCGTCCGTGGGCACTCCAACTTCAAGATCGAACAAGGCGTAGGTGTTCTGATCGACTTCATCTTTCGGTGTCGCGGTCAGACCCACAAGCAAGGAGTCAAACCAATAAAAAATCGACCGATACTTTTGATAAACCGACCGGTGCGCTTCATCGATTATCACCAGATCGAAGTAGCCGGGACCGAACATGCGTTCCCCAATCCACTCCTGTCCGTTGACGAGATTCATCGCGGTCTGATAGTTCGAGACATACACCTGACTACCTGAATCCCAGTTCGATGCAAAATCGACGGTCATGAGATTGACGGACTCAACGTTCGGCAGGTGAGTATGGAAAGCCCCGGCGATCTGGTTCACGATTTGTGCGCGGTCTGCGAGTATAAGAACCCGATTGACCCACCCAGCTCTCATCAGTTGGTCAACTAGCGCGATCATCGTTCGGGTCTTACCTGAGCCGGTTGCCATCACGAGGAGTGCCTCACGCTGGTGTTCGGTGAAAGCCGAATCGATAGCCCTGATTCCTCGATGCTGGTAATGACGATCCACAATGTCGCTGCTAATCGCAATGTCTTGTAATGTCAAGCGCGTTTCCCGACGAGCGACCATAAGTTCTAGTTCATCGCGAGTGAAGAATCCTTGGACGCCCCGCGGTGGGTATCCGGAGCCGTCATCCCACAGCCACGTGCGGTAGCCGTCGGTGTAGAAAATCACCGGCCTAAGTCCATACATTTTCTCAATACAGTCGGCATACAGTTTGGCTTGCTCTTGGCCGAGATTCGGATCAACCGCGGTCTTCTCCGTCTCAATTACGGCCAGCGGGAGATCATTGGACCCCCACAGCACGTAGTCCACATGACCGACCCCCGACTCGTTCGGCATGCCTGAGACTTCAAACCCGCGATCACGCCCCTGCATAAGCGGCCAACCTGCTTCACGGAGCAATTGTTCGATGATGAGTTTTTGGGTTTCTCCCTCGGAGTAGTCACGAGTGTCTTGCACGGGGTTGGCTGCCTGTGCGGCCGCAATCTTGGCACGCAGTGCAGCAATCTCATTTTCCCTGTCGGGCGTTGAATCACTTGGTTGTGCAACATGTTCATGGGCAAGTTCTTGGACGGCACCCCGGGGTAGGGGTTCATACTGTTTGGCTGTGCCGGGATCAAACTTCTTGTCCATTGGAACTGCTGATGGGTTGTCGGTAAATCGGAGCGCGGCCCACACCACAACGTGCAGAAGTTCTGCAAGGATCTTCGGTGCTAATGATGGAGGAATTTCATCATTTGTATGGACGGCAAGGTTGCCAGTTTTGCGAATCAGCCTTAGTTTCTTCAAAATTGCATCGCCGGCTAGCAAGCGAAATGATTTTCCATCTTCCTTTCCGCGCAGGTCCATGGGCCAAGGCTTTGGCTGGTCAGAAACTTCGTAAACATAATTAACCAGACCCTCGATAGCACGGCGCGAATAGAACAAGGCCGATCGCGGATCGGTGATGGAATATCCCTCTGCTTTTGAACAATCCTCGTAAGCCCACGGCCAGACCACTTTAATGAAATCGAAATTCCCCGTAGGTTCCGTCCCAATTCCCGGCTTGTCCTCAACCTGCATGATTCCTCCATTTACTCATACACCAGTCCCATAATGTCGTGCTTTCACCGATCAAGTGCAACTTCTCCAAGATTTCGGGACTTGCAATCGTGGCGAGTGCGGGCACTTACGAAAGCACCCAGCATGTTGCGTGTCTGACTACGCCATCAGACTGTGTAAACAACCCGGCGGCCCCGTCCCGCAGCGCTAGGAATGGCCTGCATCGATTGCCACCAACCGCGCTGCCGGCTTCATGAATGAATTACGTCAGGGTCCCAAGTGTGATGAACCCTGCGAGGATCCGGGGTGAAGAACTAGAGGCGAGGGCCATAGACGAGAAGCCTTTCTCAGGCTATCTTTCATCCATGGCAAGTCAAGAGCCGCAGACTGCATCCCAATCCTTGGATGAGAAGAAATCCACGGAAATGAGTAAGAGACGTGTCCGCTGGACTTGGGCAGTAGCAGTCTTTGTAGCCATTCTCTATTGCTCTTCAGTGTTCTTTTACAACCGAAGTTTGCCAGTGGACCTAGGCTTCGCCACAGTCGAACCGTCATCGGATGGCGTCGGAGCTTACTTTGCGATGAGGGACATCCAATTAGAGACCGATCGTGTGAGTGCCGATCTTTTGGTTACGTTTGGTGAGGAGCTTGCCGAATGCACCCCTTTATGTGGCCTGCGCGAGGATGTCACATTGCTCGTTTCTCCTTCAACACAGTCAGTCATAAAGCTCCCTCGCGGCACCCCCGCTGGTTATTCGATACCAATTGTGTTGTTCCTCGAGGGAGCCCCGTATAGCTACCCTTTCGACACCTACCTATCACGCGTTTACGTGCAAGCGGTGACCATAGATAGTGGTGGAACTGCCTACCCGGTTCCCCTTGTCACAGAATTTCTCGTTCCGGAGGGATTCGTGGGGTGGCAGATCCAACTGGGCTATCCCAACGCCGACGATAATGAGAATGTTGAATCCTTCCTCAAGAAGGACAGGGAGCAGGTGAATGCGGAATACGTAGCCCGCGCCCCAACTGTGATTGACAGCGGCCAAGCCTTTGGCTATCTGAGCATGGAACGCGCTTTCTCCACAAAAATTATTGCCGTTTTGGTCTTGTTTTTGATGATCATTCTGGCAGGACTCGCGGTTATTGCCAGCCACGATGTTCAAGTTGGAAAGAAGTCCAATGACGGCCTTGGAATGGCAGCATGGCTAACGGGTTCACTCTTTGCGATGCCGGCGTTGCGGGCACTTCTCCCCGGAGCCCCTCCACTTGGATCCTGGATCGACATACTGGTGTTCTTCTGGGTGGAAATCGCAACCATGATTTCCCTTGCGACCTTTGTCCTTTTCTGGATAAGACAGACGACAATCAAGGGTCAGGAACCAATAGAAGAGCAAGCACCAGCAAAAGAGTCGTAGCTGCCGAAACCCACGTGACGCGCTGTTGTTTTTGCAGGTGC
>CAMCYV010000063.1 GCA_945885645.1 Bifidobacterium breve
GGTAGTCGGTAAACAGATAAAAGTCGTTGAACAAAACTTGAATAGTCTCGGCCTGCAAGTTGATCGAACCAATGTCTTTTCAGAGACTGTAAAGAAAAACTCTGTCATTTCAATTAAACCCAAAGCGGGAAACGTTGTGTCATCCGGCAGCACCGTTGAAGTTGTGGTCTCAAAGGGTCCGCCTCCAGTGACGGTTCCCAATCTGGTCGACATGCCACGCAGGAAAGCCATTGCGGCACTCGAGAGAATCGGGCTCCGAGCACAGGTCGAAGTGGGTGCGGTCGCACCCCTAAATCGCGTGATTAGTCAGAGCCCAGCTCCTGGCACTGAGATTCCGAAAGGCTCTGCGGTCACAATTCGAATCATTTAACTGGTTCTCAAATTCTGAGACAAACAAACTCAGTAACCTTCGACGCCCTCATGAATCAGAAGTTTAGTTTTAACATCAACTCCGTAGGCGTATCCGCCAATCCCTTTACTGGCTACCACCCTGTGACATGGGATCACAATCACTATTTCGTTGCGCCCACATGCAGTTCCCACTGCCCGCGCAGCCCTTGGATAGCCAGAGCGTGCGGCAAGTTCTCCGTAAGTACTCGCCGTCCCAGGAGAAATCTTGCGCATGGCGGCATAAACATTCGCATTGAACTCTGATGTTGGATTCTGGACTGGCAGTTCATTGAATGAATCCAGCAGACCATCACCGTATCGTGCGAATGCGTCATGCACGGCTGACTTCTTGTTTGCCCGCCCGTCAACATTTCGCGGATCAAATCGGGCAGATACTAATTGTTGGTCGGCCTCATCGAATACAAAGTAAACGAGTCCAGCCGGGGTCGGCGCCTTGCCGTGCCAACGCGACATGAGCTAGTTACCTTTTGCTCAACATGTCTGAGACAAGGAATGCGAGTTCCAAACTCTGCTCACGGTTTAAACGTGGGTCGCAGGCGGTTTCATAGCGCTGGGAGAGGTCACCCTCGGCAACTCCCGCGGTCCCACCCACGCACTCGGTAACGTCATCACCGGTGAGTTCGATGTGGATGCCTCCCGGGAATGTTCCTGCTTCACGGTGAACAGCAAAATAACCTTCAACCTCAGTGATCACGTCGTCGAAAAGTCGCGTCTTGTAGCCATTTGCGCTTTCGCGAGTATTCCCGTGCATCGGATCACAGATCCACACGACCGGAATCCCACTGGCATCAACTTTGGCCACAATGTCGGGCAACTTTTCCCGAACGAGATCAGCACCCATGCGGGTTATCAGCGATAAACGACCAGGAATGTTATTCGGGTTAAGAATCCGAGCGGCTTCAACAATGTCTTCCGGGGTTGCGGTCGGCCCAACCTTCATTCCAATGGGATTTGTGATGGTTGATGCGAAATGGATGTGCGCACCATCAAGTTGTCGCGTGCGCTCTCCGATCCACAGGAAGTGACCCGATACGTCGTAGGCGTTTCCGGTTCGTGAGTCGATGCGAGTGAGTGCGCGTTCGTAGTCCATGGACAGTGCTTCATGAGCGGCATAGAACTCCACCCGTTGGAACTCGTCAGGGTCAGCGCCACAGGCATGCATGAACGAAAGTGCTTTATCGATATCGCGAGCCATCAGTTCATAACGCTGACCCGCAAGGGAATCCCGAACAAAATCCTGATTCCATGCGTGGACCTGACGCAGATCGGCAAACCCACCCATGGTGAATGCGCGAACAAGATTGAGCGCTGAACCTGACGCATGGTAGGCCCGCAGCAACCTTTCTGGATCAGGGCGGCGAGCACCTGCCTCAAATTCAAGGGAGTTAACCGCGTCACCGAGATAGGAGGTCATTTCTACTCCGTCGCGGACCTCGATTGTCTTACTGCGAGGTTTGAAGTACTGCCCGGCGAGCCGACCCATTTTTACAACCGGCAACGAAGCTCCATAGGTCAAAATGACGGACATCTGGAGGACCGTTTGCAGCCGAGCTCGAATCGAATCAGCGGTATTTGCCTCGAATGTTTCCGCACAGTCACCACCTGTGAGGACAAAGGCCTCGCCGCGGCCTGCCGCGGCAAGGCGATCGGTGAGTTGATCACATTCACCGGCAAAAACCAATGGGGGCATTTTGCGTAGTTTGGCTATCGATTCCTCAAGGGCAACCGGATCCGGCCACGGTGGCTGCTGGGCCGCCACTAAATCTGGCCAATCTAAGGTCACGGGGGTTTCAACCCGACCACGAGTCTTTTGCACCTGCGGGGAATTCATGCGCTCAGCGTAGAGGGTTGGCTCAGCCAAAGAACGCGGTGGCTTCGCGATAGCGCTCAATGGGGACAGTCTTCAGGGTTCCCGTTGCCTGCGCCAACGGCACCCGAACAATGTCGGTGCCCCGAAGCCCCACCATGGTTCCCCAAGCTTGGTCCTTCACCGATTCAATTGCATTGAGGCCAAATCGGGTTGCGAGCACCCGGTCAAAAGCCGTGGGTGAGCCGCCGCGTTGTACGTGGCCGAGAACAGTTGTCCGGGCTTCATGTCTGGTGCGTTCTTCCAACGCCCCAGCGAGCCACTCACCAATTCCGGACAGTTTGACGTGACCAAAGGCATCCAGGGTGCCGTCTTTCGTGATGAGGGAGCCATCTTGTGGGAGTGCACCTTCAGCCACGCAAATAATCGGTGCGTAGTTAGTGTCAAAACGCGAGTTAACCCAACCCACGACCTCATCAAGGTCAAATGGGACCTCGGGAATCAGAATCGCGTTAGCTCCACCCGCCATTCCGGAATGAAGCGCTATCCATCCAGCATGCCTCCCCATGACTTCACAGATCAAAATGCGATGGTGAGATTCGGCCGTCGTGTGCAGACGGTCCATTGCTTCGGTCGCAATTGTCACCGCCGTATCAAACCCAAATGTGTAGTCAGTTCCGCTGAGGTCGTTGTCGATGGTTTTCGGTACGCCAACGACGGGAAATCCCAATTCGGTGAGCGCTGTTGCCACACCCAGCGTGTCCTCACCACCGATAGCGATGAGCGCTTCAACGCCAAGTTCGGCCATATTGGCCTTGATTCGCTCTACTCCGCCGTCGATCGTGATTGGGTTCGTGCGCGATGAACCAAGAATCGTTCCACCGAGGGGCAAAATCCCTCGAACCGAAGCAATATTGAGTTCCATCGTGAGGCCCTCAATTGGACCTTTCCAGCCGTCCCGAAAGCCCACAAATTCGAATCCGTGGTCTGTTACACCACGTCGAACGACCGCACGAATAACGGCATTGAGGCCCGGACAATCTCCGCCACCCGTGAGGACTCCAACGCGCATGTGACTCACCTTCCACCAATGTGACCCGAATCAAGGGATCTTCCCTGTCAAGCGGTGAATACAAACGCTATCACTGCAGCATTCTGTTTCAGGGCCAAGCAAAAATGTTTAAACGGTTGAAGGAGTACCGAGAAGTGAATAGCGGCAACAGATAGCGTTGCTCCTGTGCATTCATCAGATCGCATTCTCGCAATTGACGCCGGGACGACCGGGCTTACCGCCCTGCTTGTTTCTCATGAGGGGCTGATCACCGCCAAGGGTTACCAAGAATTCCCACAGCACTTCCCCCAGGAAGGTTGGGTTGAACACGATTTAGGCGAAATGTGGAAGGCAACTCTGGCAGCAGTCACATTAGCGTTGGCCGCGCACACAACCGAGCATGGAAGCTCCCCCCGCATTATTGCTGTCGGAATCACCAACCAACGCGAAACTGCATGTTTTTGGGATCGAGAAACCTTGGGATCACCTCGGCGAGCAATTGTTTGGCAGGACCGTCGTAGCGCCGACATTTGTCAGAGGTTGATTGATACTGGAGTCGAAGGACATCTACGCGAAATCACGGGACTTCGTCTTGATCCTTACTTCACCGCCACAAAACTGATGTGGGTAAAAGAAAATGACCCTCACACATGGGCGCAGGTGATTTCTGGTCGAGTTGCTATTGGCACTGTTGACTCATATTTGATCGCTCGCATGACGCGCGGGCTTGAACACGTCACCGATCACACCAACGCTTCACGGACGTTGCTGTATGACCTCAATTCTGGAACCTGGAGTCCCCAGTTATGTGAACTTTTTGAGGTGCCCGAGGAATCGCTACCAACGATTGTTACCTCCTACGGGAACATCGCCCACACTGATCCTGACGTCTTCTTGGGCATTGACGCACCCATCAGCGGTATTGCGGGTGACCAACAAGCCGCACTCGTCGGGCACGCCGGCTTCAATGCCGGTGATGCTAAATGTTCCTACGGAACCGGATCCTTCCTGCTACTTCACACCGGCGACAAGATCATTCATTCACCGCACGGACTGCTCACCACCGTTGCGCTTGCCCATCCTGATGCATCGGGAATCAGCCGCAGGGATTTTGCACTGGAAGGATCTATTTTTGTGACCGGTGCCGCTGTGCAATGGTTGCGCGATGGGCTGGGAATAATTCAAAAATCCTCCGACATTGAAGACCTGGCGAGTTCCGTTCCCGATTCCGGGGGTGTTGTTTTCGTTCCGGCTCTTACTGGATTAGGAGCACCGGATTGGGACCCCTGCGCCCGCGGCCTCATCATCGGAATTAACCGTGGAACAACCGCCGCTCACATTGCCAGGGCGGCTCTTGAAGGGATCGCACTTGAAGTTCGCGATGTCGTCGACTTGATGACAGAAGAAACAGGGGAAACTCTTCCCTACTTGGCAATTGATGGCGGCGCCTCATTAAATGATCTTCTATGTCAATTGCAAGCCGACATCGCACGCTTGTTGATCAAAAGAGCTGAGCAAGTGGAGATGACTGGTCTAGGTGCCGCATTCCTTGCCGGACTCGGGGTTGGGTTTTGGGATGATACCAAAGAAATTTCTCAACTAGCAAGAATCTCCGGGGAGTTTTCGCCACTGACCGATCGTGAAAATCTCCACGTTCAATGGCGCGATGCCATCACACGCTCTCTGAATTGGGCAAACTAACTAGCGCAGCGAACTTTGCGCATCGGCTAACTCACCCTGGGAAATAAGCTCCTTGGCGCGAGTTGCGTACATGTCAACATATTCCTGGCCCGAAAGGGTCATCAGTTCATACATGACTTCATCGGTTACCGAACGTAAAACGAATCGGTCATCTTCTAGGCCTGCATAGCGGTCAAATTTAAGGGGTTTTCCGACTCGAATTCCAACGCGCTTAAGTCTCGGTCGTATTTTCCCAGGAGGCTGAATCTCGTAGGTGTTGATCATTGCAACCGGAATGATTGGCACTTTGGCTTCAAGGGCCATCCGGGCGAGTCCAGTCTTGCCGCGGTACAGGATTCCATTCGGCGAACGGGTGCCTTCAGGGTAAATTCCCAAAATGTCTCCGGCATTTAACACCCGAAGTGCCGTGTGAATGGCTGCTTCTGAGGCTCGACCACCAGAACGATCAACGGGCAGTTGGCCCACCCCGCGCATAAATAATTTAGTGAGATAACCCTTAATCCCTTTACCTGTGAAATAGTCACTCTTTGCGAGATAGGCCATGGGGCGCTTTGCAACAAGTGCCAAGTAAAACGAGTCTGAAAAACTCAAATGATTACTAGCCAAAATAACTCCACCTGATGCTGGAATGTTTTCTTGACCCTCCGCCCAAGGCCGGAAAAGGATTTTGAGCCAGGGACCCAGCAGGATGTGTTTGATAAACCAGTACAGCATCTGCTCACCCGCCTCTACTATTTCTAAGATTTTCCGAAGCCTAAGGGCTCGACTAGTATCCAATTTTGGTAGACCGCAGCCTTGACCTCAGCATACTTGACGTAAGCATGGGCGTACGCTCTATCAAGTATCGGCAGAATGAACTAGGAGATCCCAATGCCATTGGCACCAGGCGCGCAACCGTGGAGTATCGACCCAACAGGCCCAGCAGCCCGAATCGGTGTACTTCTTATTCATGGGTTTACCGGCTCACCCGCCTCGATGACACCCTGGGGCCAGGCCCTCTCTTGGAACGGTTGGACTATTCGGGTGCCGCGCCTCCCCGGACATGGATCACGCTGGCAGGACATGAACCTAACAACTTGGGAGGATTGGTACGCCGAAGTAGAGCGTAATTTGCGTGAACTATTGGCCAAATGCGATCAAGTTTTTGTTTGCGGACTCTCCATGGGTGGTTCCCTTACCCTAAGACTCGCGGAGCAGCACGGTAACGAAATTTCCGGAATCGTATTAGTGAACCCAGCCGTGCACTCTGAGCGACCCGATCGACATTTGCTGCCTGTTATCTCGAGGGTACTGAAGTCTTTTCCTGGTATTTCCAACGATATTGCTAAACCCGGACAAGACGAGGTTGCTTACGGGAAACTTCCCCTGAAGGCGGCCTCCTCACTTGCCCAATTGTGGAAATTAGTAAAAAACGACATTAGCAAAGTCAATCAACCTGTACTACTTTTTCGTAGTCTGCAAGACCATGTTGTTGAGGCGTCAAATTCCCAGTGGATACTTGATCATGTTTCCAGCAAGGACAAAGAAGAAATTGTTTTGAAGAATTCATTTCATGTCGCGACACTCGACTACGACGCGGAACTTATTGAGACCCGGAGCGCTGACTTCATCAAGTGCCTCGTCAACGGGTAATCGGAACTCCAATATGACAATCACGCCACCGGATCCAGAGGATTCGCAAGAACCCGAAAAAAATGATGAGGCATGGGATGCAATTGTTGCCGATCTCAGCGGTCAAATTGATCTCGGCCCACATTTTCGCAGAGAACCCACACCCCAGGAATTGATTCCTGAGCGCGACTACATCGACGAATATTTTGACGAAGGCTACGTACCTCCCGAGCCACCACAACTCACTGCCTCAAGTGATGCAATCGCACGTTTCGCCTGGGCCGGCGTATTAGGTGGACCCGTGATCTTGCTCTTAAGTTTTATGCTCGGTCTTGGCGGCGTAATCTCAACAGCAGGACTCATTGCGACCATTGGTGGATTCGTCTTCCTGATGTCAAAGCGAGACAAACATGTTCCGCCCGGTGAGGATTACGGCGACGGCGCCGTCGTCTGATCTAGCCGCGCAGTACGGGAAGCCAGCGAATTTCATCTGCGGTGGCATCACCCGATTGTGCACCGCGAACCCCACTTTTGATCCCGACTCTACCCAACATCGACAATATGGGTGCAATATCGAGTCCAGTGATTTCACTCGGCATCAATTCGGTTACTGATTCCGGTGCTCCCATTGAGTTAAGCCAGCTTCCAAGATCACTTGATGATTTTTTGTCATTGTTTTCATCACTCATGACCGGGGCCATTCACTTTCTTTGACGGCGAGGTCAATCTCAAATTTATTCTTTGAAAGTCTGACGGAGCCGGGTTCCATTCGAGAACAGGCTGCGGGAAGCTCGACAAAACTTCGGACGCCACCTACATCAATTACCAATTGATTGCGGAAAAGACCAATTGCCGGTTCGCAATCTCCAATACCTTTCCATTTGACGCGGAGCACAAATCGCAATGCTTCTGCTTCTAAGAGGACTCCACTCCCACTAAAAACTTGTATCGATTCAAATTTTGAGATCCACTTCTTTGAAAGCGAAGTGCGAGTTGACGTGAGCCATGCCCGTTGAAGTTGACGTGATTCGCACACAACGCCGACGAGGGCGAGCTGGGTAAGCGATCTGAATAAAGATCTCGCGCTTGGCTGATTATGCATAAAGTCGAGTTGGAGTTGTGCTCCCATGACTCGAATTCGAGCCTGCTGCATCTCCTCGATTAATTGCAACAGGTGAGTTCGAGCATTACTTTTACCCAAACCACA
>CAMCYV010000064.1 GCA_945885645.1 Bifidobacterium breve
CGCTCGACTTTGACCGGATCGGTATTGGTGGTCCAACCGAATCTTCGAGCCAACCGGCCAAAATGTGTGTCAATTGTAATCCCGGGAAGACCAAAAGCATTTCCCATCACGACGAAGGCGGTTTTGCGTCCAACGCCCGGCAGTTTGACAAGTTCTTCAACTGTTGAAGGAACTTCACCGCCAAAATCGTGCGTGAGTTGTGCCCCCATTCCAATAATCGTGGTCGCCTTAGCCCGAAAGAAACCGGTGGGTCGAATGAGCTCCTCAACCTCTTCCTGGCTCGCAGAGGCGTAGGCCCCGGCGTCGGGGTACCTGGCGAAAAGTGCTGGGGTGACCGCGTTTACCCGGCGATCCGTGCATTGGGCGCTCAGAATTGTGGCGACCAAGAGCTCCAACGGCGAGGTGAAATCCAACTCTGGACCGGCATCGGGGTAGGTCTTGGCCAACTCGCGCAAAATCCAACGGGCGTCTTTGACCAGCACCGGATCTGGCTCATTCATAGGAGTTGGGAGGGCCGGCACCCTCCTAGATTAAGTCCCAGCGAAGTGGTTCACGCCCCCCGACCTGCAGTGAGGCTCCCACGTATCCAATAAAGTGCCCCATACAGAGGGCTCAGAGTTTGCTTCATTTAACGCAATTTGCTGAAAGGATCACACATGGACCACATGGATTCTGTCCTACATCAGTCTCCATTGTTTGCCAGCGTGGATGAAGACGGGGCCGCAGCCCTGATGGAACTACTCTCCGAGCAGGTTGTGAGTAAAGGTGGGGTTCTCTTCCACGAAGGTCAGCCCGGCGATCAACTCTTTCTCATTATTGAAGGAAAAGTCAAACTTGGACACGCATCCGCTGACGGACGTGAATCACTGATGGCAGTCCTTGGCCCCGGTGAAATGTTTGGTGAACTGAGCCTGTTTGATCCCGGTCCGCGAGCAGCATCCGCGACGGCCCTTACCGAGGCGCGCGTTGTTCGCTTGGACAATGCACAACTCATGCCCTGGCTGGCTGGTCGCCCCGAGGTTGCAGCATCACTTCTTCAAGCGCTCGCCCGCCGTCTTCGACGCACCAATGAAGCGATGGCTGACCTCGTCTTCAGTGACGTCCCCGGTCGAGTCGCCAAAGCTCTCATGGAACTTGGTGAGAAGTTTGGATCGATGGTCCCTGGTGGCCTGCTCGTTACCCACGACATGACCCAAGAAGAAATCGCGCAACTTGTCGGTGCATCGCGTGAAACGGTGAACAAGGCGCTCGCAGATTTTGCCCAGCGCGGATGGATCTCACTAGAGTCGCGCCAAGTATTGATTCTTGACGTTGAAAGACTGGGTAACCGAGCTCGTTAATCTGCGTCGGTGTTTTGCAAGTAATGAAGTTGGGCTGCAACCGTTACCTCTGCAGCGATTCGAACATTTGGATCGACACTTGCGTAGACCAAATCGGTAATTGATTCAACGGTTGTATTGCCCTCTTTTATGGCTGCTCGAATTTGCTCGAGTCTTTCAAGTCGGTGCTCTTCATAGAAATCAATGAGTGCAACGGGTGTTCCTGATACGGGTCCATGCCCCGGAAGCAGCATGGTGATTCCCTGATCATTGCAGTGATCGCGCAGTAGTCGCAACGAGTCGAAGTATTCACTCAAAACTCCATCAGGGTGAGCGACCAGCGTGGTGCCACGGCCCAAAATTGTGTCACCGCTGAGAAGGTAACGGCCCGAAGGCGAGATAACGGTGATGCAGACGCTATCGGAACTATGCCCAGGAGTGCGGTTCATGAGCAATTCAACCGAACCTAAATCGAGTCCGGAAATTTCCCTGCTCGAGATGACAGGCGCCCCAACGAGCTCTGACAGATCCGGTGCACCTTCGGAGTGATCAATATGCGCATGGGTTAACAAAATGGCCGCGATTGGACCCTGCGCTAACTGGGAAACCCGCTGTAAATGCTCAGGATTCGCCGGACCAGGGTCAACAACCACCTGTCGACCGCCCACTTCACCGATCAGATAAGTATTTGTTCCTTCAAGTGTCCACGGCGAAGGATTCGGTGCCAACACGCACTGAACGTCAGCCGAGATCACCCCTCCGGTCCAGGGCTGCACTACTTCCTGCTCACTCATCTCGGCCTGTGGTTTCCTGATTCGCTTTACCGACATTGGTTTGCAAAGGTTCCCCCGTGTACCCGTTCACTAAATCCCAGCGAATCTCACCCGAGTGCTCAAGCGTGGGTCGGGGAAGCCTCGGTGCGATATTGCGAGTGCGTACAAATTGAGTGAGTTGCTCAAGATCTTTGCAAGAATCTAATTCAGCAAGAGCGACCTGCGTTGGACGCAGCATGGGGAGTGATCCGTCGAGTGATCTGGCATGAGCTTGCGCGGGTGTCAACCACAAAATGTTGTGCGCCTCCGTCGTCACCAAAGCACCTTCTACGTGCTCTTCCACAATTGATAGATAAAAAAGTACGTCGTATCGCACTGGTTCAGTTTCAGGAGTGATCCAGTGATCAAGGGCAACTAAGGAGGTAAGTTTTAGTCCGACTTCTTCATGTACCTCGCGGAGTGCGCAAGCCATAAATGGGTCGGGGGACTCATAATCCTTCGGGTCAACTTTCCCTCCCGGGAAAACTGCCATGTTTGGTGCAAATGCCATGGTGGAACTGCGCTGCATCAGTAAAACTTCAAAACCAGTGGTCGCCGGTCGTGCGATCACTACGGTCGATGCCGGTTCGGCAACGGGCACTTTCCAACGCCCATCGCCGGCAGCGACGGATCTCACACGCTCGTTAAGTGGAAGTAGTTCCACGTCTTATTTGAATTCAACAATCATGTCGACCTCGACCGGTGCTCCAAGAGGCAACGCTGCAACACCCACTGCTGAACGGGAGTGAGCCCCACCAAAAGCAATACCGAGCAATTTACTTGCCCCATTGATCACGGCAGGGTGGGAAGTGAATTCCGGTGTGGAAGCGACAAATCCGGTTACTCGAACAACCTGGACGACTCGATCCAAATCCCCGATTACGCTCTTAATCGCGGCGATGGCGTTCAATGCGCACATCTGAGCCAGAGATACACCCTGATCTACGTCAATCTCTGCGCCCAGTCGACCCGTCGCCGGCAATTCTCCAGAAACCATGGGCAACTGCCCGGACGTGTACACGTAGGAGCCGCTAATCACGGCGGGAACATAGGCGGCCAGTGGCGCCACTACCTCTGGGACACTTAAACCCAATTCAGCCAAGCGATCTTCAACCGCAGACATGTATATCCCCTTAAGCCTTTGGCCGCTTGAGGTAGGCAACCATATTGTCAGGATTAGGACCCGGAACTACCTGAACCAGTTCCCAGCCGTCATCTCCCCACGTATCAAGTATTTGCTTAGTCGCATGAATCAATAGCGGCACGGTCACGTATTCCCATTTGGTCATGAGATGAGCGTAACGCGGGGGAGGTAGGTACAGTGAACATGTGCAAAATTGGCCCAATGCGACCCTTCATGTTGTAACCGGAAAGGGCGGAACAGGCAAGACAACCATTGCCGCTGCGCTCGCGATCGCCCTTGCCAAAAACGGTCACCGAACCATCCTCATGGAAGTTGAGGGCCGGCAGGGAATTGCCCAACTCTTTGATACTCCCCCACTGCCCTATGAAGAACGCAAGATCGCGGTAGCACCCGGCGGTGGCGAGGTGTGGGCCCTTGCTGTTGACACCGAGGATGCCCTTCTGGACTACCTCGAGATGTTTTATAAATTACGTCGGGCCGGCTCAGCGCTGAGCAAGATGGGCGCTGTGGACTTTGCAACCACGATCGCTCCGGGGCTGCGTGACGTTCTGCTCACCGGGAAAGCCTGCGAAGTGGTTAAGCGCAAGGAAAAAAAGCAAGACAATGCATACGACTACGTGATTCTTGATGCCCCCCCAACCGGACGCATCACTCGTTTTCTCAATGTCAATGGCGAGGTTTCTGGTCTTGCCAAAGTGGGTCCCATCAAGTCGCACGCGGACTCGGTCATGAGCGTGATCGCCTCCGAACAAACAGCGATTCACTTGGTAACACTTCTTGAAGAGATGCCCGTGCAGGAAACCCTGGACGGCGTGGCCGAACTCGAGGCTAGTGGGCTTCCTGTTGGTGCAATTTTTGTCAATATGACCAGACCGCCTCAGCTTGACGCGGCGCAACGCGTAATGGCAATTGCAGGTCAGCTCCCCAGATCAGAAATCGATAGGGAAATTTCACAATCAGGCCTCTCCACTTCGAATCAGCTCCTTGATGCATTGTTGATGGAAGCAAGTGATCATGCTGAGCGGGTAAATTTGGAAATATCCGAGCTTGAGCGTTTGAAAGAACGTGGACTGCCCATCTTCGCTTTGCCATTGTTGCCAAGCGGGATTGACTTGGGCGGACTCTATGAACTTTCCGCGATCATGTCCGCCTCAGGAATCGGTGGTGAGTAACAACGTGATCTTGGACATTGATGCAATTCTCACCAACCCCGAAAAGCACATCATCGTGTGCACAGGCTCAGGTGGAGTGGGAAAGACAACAACAGCAGCGGCGCTGGGACTTCGAGCAGCAGAACTTGGTCGCAATGTTTGTGTTCTCACGATCGATCCCGCCCGCAGACTGGCGCAGGCCATGGGACTCACCGAACTTGATAACACCCCCCGCTCTGTTCCCGGCATCTCTAACGGATCATTGAGCGCAATGATGCTCGACATGAAGCGCACATTTGACGAGGTTGTTGAATCCCACAGCGACCCTGAACGGGCTGAGCAGATTCTCAGTAATCCGTTCTACCAGGCACTTTCGTCGTCATTCGCTGGCACCCAGGAATACATGGCAATGGAAAAACTCGGGCAGTTGCGTGCCCAATCCCAGTGGGATTTGATCATCGTTGACACACCACCGAGTCGAAATGCCCTCGACTTTCTCGACGCCCCGGCCCGACTTGGATCATTTCTTGACGGCCGTTTGATTCGGATTATTACCGCGCCCGCGCGAGGCGCGGGTCGGGGAATTGGCAGAATCGCAGCTCTGAGTTTTGGAATTTTCACCAATGTCTTGAGCAAACTCCTTGGTGCGCAAGTACTTGCTGATGTGGGGAATTTTGTCGCTGATATCGATACAACTTTTGGCGGCTTCCGCGAAAGAGCTGATGCAACCTACGCACTTCTTAAAGACTCCGGTACCGAGTTCATTGTTGTTGCCGCTCCCGAGCGTGACGCTTTGCGTGAGGCTGCATATTTTGTCGAGCGACTCAACCAAGATTCAATGCCTCTGGGCGGATTGATACTGAATCGAGTACAAGAAGTTCCTGAAACAGGTCTCACCCAAGATCAAGTACTAGCGGCCGCCCAGAAATTAACGGCAGAAGGTCGAGGACCCTTGAGCGCAGCTCTCCTTGAACTTCACGCGCAGCGAATGGAGATTAAAGAACGACAAAAACACCTTGCAATGCGTTTCACCGCTGCCCATCCAAATGTTGCCGTGCAACCGATTCCCGCGATGGCTCAGGACGTACATGATTTAGACGGGCTGCGTGAAATTGGTGCAGCTTTAGCTAACCAATCAATCAACTGGTAATTACGAAGCGCGGTCGGTTGCGCTCAGGAATGACTGGCGCTCATATTCGTTTTGAGCGCTCATGAGAAGTGTTTTCCAGGAGCTCACATTGGGTCGACGACGAAGCAGTGCCCGACGTTCACGTTCAGTCATGCCACCCCACACTCCAAATTCGACCCGGTTATCAAGAGCATCGGAGAGGCATTCGGTGCGTACTTCACAGCCCAAACAAATTGCCTTTACACGGTTCTGCGCGGCCCCTTGAACAAAAAGTGTGTCCGGGTCGGTATTGCGACAAGCTGCGTTGATGGCCCATTCGGTCGCAATTGCCATATTCGCAAACCCCTCATTTAGTTTCCCCACCGCAGAGCACCGGGGCGGATTGGCCGGTCATCGCTTTACCCGTCGAACTATGCTCCGCTGAAACCTCATAGTCAATAGTTTTTTGTTTTGGGAAAGTTTGCACAAAGTCCCCCTGGAATTCATTTTAGAAACTGCTCCCCGGCTCCTAAAATGCGGGATGGCTTTGGAATTCTGGAACGAGGGACCTACCCTTGGCGTCTGATGAATATGCCCCCGGAACGACGCACCACAGGCACACTTGCGGCCTCGATAGGGGCAATTGTGGGGATTTCCGTCCTTGCCGGCCTGCTGGTGGGGCTCATGCTCATCCCGTTCGCCGGCAGCCTCGGAGTGCTCACCCGCGACGTGGTCCGGGACTTCGAGTCCCTCCCCGATGAACTGAACACCCCGCCCCTGCCTGAACGCAGTGTCATTCTTGCTTCCGACGGCTCAGTTTTGGCCACCATTTACTACCAAAATCGAATTGAAGTCCCCTTGGAAAGCATTGCCCCCATCATGCGACAAGCAATGGTCGCGGTGGAAGACGCCCGCTTCCTTGACCACAACGGCGTGGACTTCCGTGGGATCGTCCGGGCGGCAGCATCTAATGCCAGCTCCGGTGAGATCTCAGAAGGTGCCTCCACGTTGACCATGCAGTATGTCAAGAATGTCCTGGTGAATCAGGCGACCAGCGCCGAGGAACTTGACGCTGCGCGCGGTGACAGTTCTGCCCGCAAAATCAAAGAGGTTCGGCTGGCACTGGCCCTGGAGAAACGATTTACCAAAGGCGAGATCCTCTCCCGCTATCTCAACATTGCCTACTTCGGATCCGGTGCCTATGGAATCGAAGCAGCTTCACGGCGCTACTTTTCACAGCCAGCAGCCGACCTCACCCTCGGGCAAGCCGCCACCCTCGCTGGAATTGTTCAGCGGCCGACCACCTACGATCCAATTCGCAATCCGGAGCTCTCTGCAGAGCGTCGCGATGTTGTCCTAGGTCGTATGGCTGCCCTCGGTTACATTTCACAAGACGATGCCGAACGTGCCCAGAAAATTCCGATGCAAGAACTCCTCAACCCTACCCAGGTCTCTAACGGCTGCACATCAAGTTACGCACCGTTCTTCTGCGATTACGTTCTGCAATCAATTCGTCAAAACAGTGTTTTCGGCGATACTCCCGAGGCGCGCGAGGCTTTCCTTCGCCGAGGTGGCTACACCATCACAACCACACTTGATCCCACGGTACAAAAAGCAGTAACCCAGATCGTTAACACAACGATTCCCATTGATGACCCGAGTGGTAAAGCTGCAGCCATCTCAATGATCCAGCCGGGCACCGGACAAATAATTGCCATGGCCCAAAACCGCGACTGGGGAACAACTGGAAAAGGGAACACCACCTACAACTACAACGCACCGCAAAGCATGGGTGGCACTATTGGAATGCAGGCCGGGTCGACATTCAAAATTTTCACTCTTGCCGCAGCACTCGAGGCGGGTATCTCACCGAATGAATACATCGATGCACCAAGCCCCAACACATTTGTCAACTTTAGAAACTGTGAAACGGGAGCAATCTACGAACCGGTAACAGTAAACAATTCGACAACCTCCGGCACCCTCAATATGTCGCAGGCAACGGCATATTCGACCAACACTTACTTCATGGCAATTGAGGAACGCACCGGGATTTGTCGGCCAGCAGACATCGCCGAATCACTTGGTGTAACTCTCGGAAACGGAGATCCCCTCCTCCGCGTACCTTCTTTCACCCTAGGAACCATGGAGATTGCACCCCTTTCCCTGGCCAATGCCTATGCAACTTTTGCAGCCCACGGTCGCTATTGCGAACCAATTCCCATCCTTG
>CAMCYV010000065.1 GCA_945885645.1 Bifidobacterium breve
CGCGGTCTAGAAATTGTCTCCTGTCCGTCATGTGGCAGGGCGCAAGTTGATGTGTACACACTCGCTGAGCAAGTCGCAGCAGGACTTGAAGGTCTTGACGTTCCGCTTCGAGTTGCAGTGATGGGCTGCGTTGTCAATGGGCCAGGTGAAGCACGCGAAGCTGACCTCGGTGTGGCTTCGGGCAATGGCAAAGGACAAATTTTTGTTAAAGGCGAAGTGATCAAGACCGTTCCCGAGTCTCAGATTGTGGAAACCTTGATTGAAGAAGCAATGAAATTAGCGGAATCAATGGACACTAAAGGTGAGCCATCGGTCGTTGCGGTGTAGTGAATTTTCATGACCATTACCGCACGTGAAAGGACAATGGGTTTTCATCCCGGGGTAGTGCGAAACATCACTGCAGCAGAGTTGCCGCAAGCCCTAGCCTTAGCACGTAAAGATCCATCCGTTAATGGTTTTGCCATCAGTCGGATCGAAGCCGCGCTTGTGGATCATTGGCGACTCGGCGGGGCACTGTGGGGATTTTTTACAGGGGAAAACATTCAGAGCATGCTGTTTGTGGGGGCAAACATCATGCCGGTCAATACAGATGCATCAGCACGTAGTGCATTTGCCGCCGAACTTATTAGTGCTGGGCGGCGAAGTTCTTCGATCCTTGGTGAAAAAGATCAGGTTCTGGATTTGTGGCATTCCATAGAAACCTATTGGGGCAAAGCCCGCGAGGTCAGGGAAAGCCAACCTCTTTTGCAGATTGACAGTGATCCAGAGTGTGCCCTCGACAACCGGGTGCGAAGGGTAGTTGCAAGTGAACTGGATCTGCTTTTCCCGGCATGCGTTGACATGTTCACCGAAGAGGTGGGCGTATCCCCGATAGCAAATGGTGGAGAATTTCAGTACAAAAGAAGAATTGCTGAAGTCATTGATTCGGGCATGGCCTTCGCAGTTATCGAAAATGGACGTGTTCTTTTCAAGACAGAAGTGGGGTTTTCCACCAATGAAATCGCACAACTCCAAGGCGTGTGGGTTAACCCCAGTGTGAGGGGACAAGGTTTGGCTGCTCCAGCGCTGGCAGCGGCCGTAGTTGAGATCCGGGCATCGGGTGCGCAGGCAGTGTCCCTTTATGTCAATGATTTCAATATTCCCGCCCGAAAGACGTATGAGCACGTGGGTTTCAAGCAGATGGCAACATTTGCAACCGTGTTGTTTTAGCCTCATCGAAATAGCTGCCTCTTTTGGCACTATTCTTCTACAGTCAAAGGCATGCTCCCGGTGTAGATCTGAAACAGCTGAACAAGTGAAATTGAGGTAATTGTGATTCAACGTATGTCAACTCTTTTTGTGCGGACATTGCGAGAGGATCCAGCGGACGCTGAAGTCCCCAGTCACAAACTTCTTGTTCGGGCCGGTTATGTCCGAAGGATCGCGCCAGGGATTTTTTCATGGCTACCACTCGGTTACCAAGTTTTTCGCAACGTTGAAGAAATTGTCCGTCAAGAAATGAGTAAGGCGGGATTCCAGGAAGTACATTTCCCAGCGCTTCTGCCTCGCGAGCCTTATGAAACAACAGGTCGCTGGACCGAATACGGCGACAACCTATTTCGGCTTAAAGACCGGAAAGACAATGATTACCTCTTAGGGCCAACGCACGAGGAAGTCTTCACATTGATGGTAAAGGGTGAATTCTCGTCGTATCGCGATCTTCCCCTGTCGATTTATCAGATTCAAACCAAGTATCGCGATGAGGCCCGACCCCGTGCTGGAATTTTGCGAGGTCGAGAGTTTGTTATGAAGGATTCATATTCATTTGATATTGATGACGCAGGTTTGGATGTTTCCTATAAAAAGCATCGCGATGCCTACATTTCCACTTTTGATCGACTCAAGCTCGATTACGTGATTGTCTCCGCCATGGCTGGGGCAATGGGAGGCTCGCGTAGTGAAGAATTTCTCGCAAATAACGCATTCGGTGAGGATACTTACGTGCGGTGCGATTGTGGCTTTGCGGCAAATGTTGAGGCATTTCATGTTTCACAATCAGACTTTGATCCCAATGTGAATTTGCAGAGCGATGTACCCGCATCGCACGTGGAGAAGACTCCCGACACACCAACAATTGACTCACTCGTCAAGTTATCCAATGATCGGGCTGATCTAACTCGATCCGATCGTGAATGGAACGATGCGGACACGTTAAAAAATATCTTGCTAATTGTGACGAATCCGGATGAGAGCGAAACGCCACTGGCGATTGGCTTACCCGGCAATAGAGAGATTGAGGCCCGCAGACTTGAGGCTGCGTTGTACCCGAGAGTGGCCCGGCCATTTGAGGAAGCCGATTTCGCCCAACACCCGTCACTTGTTAAGGGTTACATCGGGCCAGGTGTTCTCGGAAAGAATTCCACAAGCGGAATTGAGTTTCTCACCGATCCAAGAGTTGTGCGTGGAACCCGTTGGATCACGGGCGCAAATGAAAAGGGCTATCACGTATATGACCTTGTTGCTGGTCGTGATTTTGAATCTGACGGAGTTATTGATGTTGCCGAAGTATTTAATGGTGATCCATGCCCTTCATGCGGTGGCACCGTGAGTCTGGCTCGTGGCATTGAGATAGGTCATATTTTTCAACTTGGTCGCAAGTACGCAGAAGCCCTCGGGCTTAAGGTGCTTGACGAGAATGGTGAACTCGTAACCGTCACCATGGGCTCATATGGAATTGGAGTTTCACGCGCGGTCGCTGTAATTGCGGAGGCCCACCACGACGACAAGGGTTTGGTGTGGCCGCGCGAAGTTGCACCGGCAGACATTTACCTGATTGCGGCAGGAAAGTCAGAAGAAGTCAGTGCTAAGGCTGAAGAGTTTGCTGCAGCCTGGGATTCGATGGGGCTCCGAGTGATTCTTGACGACCGGGTGGGGGTATCTCCAGGCGTTAAGTTCAATGACTCCGAATTAATTGGCGTACCCACAATTGTCGTGGTTGGAAAAGGCTTGGAAAACGGCGTCATTGAGGTGAAAGATCGCGCAAGCGGTGACCGGGTTGACATTGCAATCCAAGATGCAATCTCTGCGGTGCACCAAATATGCACGACCTAACCTTATGGACGGTTCTCTTATTGGCCATTGCGGCAGGAGCTGCAGGCTGGGTTGACGCAGTAAGTGGCGGCGGCGGGCTCCTTCAACTACCTGCGTTGTTCATTGCGCTTCCGGCGGGAAGCGAAGTTAACGCGCTGGCCACCAACAAATTTTCCAGTATTTTTGGGACGGCCACCGCTGCTCGAACGTACGTTAAATACTTGAGTCCTGACTGGACAACTGCACTACCCATGGCCAGTGTGGCATTCGTTTTTTCTGCCCTAGGGGCGGCTACCGCACACGCAATTCCTACGGAATATTTCGGTATTGGAATTCTTGTTGCGCTAGTTCTTGTTTGGACATGGACGTTGGTCAATCCGCTGATGGGCTCGGTGAGCAACATCCGTTGGGGTGGAACTCGATTACATTACGTCGCAGCGGTGGGCGTTGGATCAGCCGTCGGATTCTACGACGGAATTTTCGGACCGGGAACGGGCTCTTTCCTCCTCATCGCGCTTGTGAGCTTATTGGGCTATTCATTCCTCGCAGCTTCATCAACCGCGAAAATAGTGAACCTAGGGACAAATGCGGCGGCGCTTCTGGTTTTTGGATTCTCCGGCTCGATTTTATGGACTTTGGGCGTTGTCATGGCGGTGTGCAATATGGGGGGCGCCTACTTTGGGGCTCGAACAGCCATTCGGAGGGGCAGTCCATTCGTTCGGATTGTCTTTCTGGGAATCACTGCAATTCTCATTATCCGTTTAGCATGGGATATCTGGCTCTAGGCTTTGTTGTAAGGTTGGGTCTACAACTGACCAACCATAATTGGAAATCGCGGTGAGAACTATGGGAGTGCCACTCGGGCGAGTACGCGGAACCGCGGAATCTGTGTGCAATTCCATGGGTGTCGACCTTGAGGATTGCTCAATAAAGCAAGCGGGTCGGCGTG
This sequence comes from Bifidobacterium breve, assembly GCA_945885645.1. Lineage (GTDB taxonomy): Bacteria > Actinomycetota > Actinomycetes > S36-B12 > S36-B12 > UBA4592. Next base: position 4,019 of record CAMCYV010000065.1, read on the forward strand.
AAGTTTTAACGGTCATTGTTGACAAAGACGGCGGTGTAGACCTCGATGAAATCGCGCAAATTAGTTTCGCCATTTCAGAGGAACTTGACTCCATTGAAGAACTCGAGGAGCATCCCTTCGTTCTAGAAGTGTCCTCGCCCGGTACCGATCGTCCACTGACCGAGGTCCGCCATTGGCGTCGGGCAATTAGTCGCCTAGTGAATGTCTCCTTTATCGGGGACCGGGATGACGTGTTAATTCGCGTTCACGAAGTTGATGGTGATCAAGTCACAGGCACAGACAATAAGGAAACTGGCAACAAGGAAGTCAACAATGAAAATGGGGCCGTGTCGTTCAGGGTCACTGAGGTGGACAAAGCCGTTATCCAAATTGAATTCAATCGTGAGGAGTAGATATGGATATTGATATCAGCGCACTGAAGGCGCTTGTGAGGGAACGCAACATGTCCCTAGAGCTTCTGGTTGATTCGATTGAGGCTGCGTTACTCGTGGCCTATCACCGCACCGAAGGTTCATGTGAAAAGGCGCGCGTTGAACTCGATCGAAAGAGTGGCCACGTAACAGTTTGGGCTCAACAAGCGCTCACATCTCCAGAGGCAATTGCGGCCGGAGAGATTGCCAGTTTCAGTCCAGAATTTGATGACACCCCCGACGGCTTTGGTCGGGTTGCTTCAAGCACTGCCAGCCAAGTACTACTGGGCCGTTTGCGTGAAGCTGAGGGCGAAGCAACACTTGTTGAATTCTCGGGTCGCGAAGGTGATTTGGTTTCCGGGGTGATTCAGCAAAACTCAAACCCGCGTATGGTGAGAGTTGACATCGGAAAAATCGAAGCGAATCTGCCACCCGAAGAGCAGGCAACCGGTGAAAGCTACCCCCACGGTGCCCGGATCAAATGCCTAGTCACGGGAGTCCGGAAAGGATTTAAAGGACCAGTGGTTACCGTTTCACGCAGCCACCCGGACCTTGTGCGCAAGCTATTCGCCTTGGAAGTTCCCGAGATCGCCGACGGCACTGTGGAGATAACTGCAATTGCCCGCGAGGCAGGTCACCGCTCAAAGATCGCTGTGCGCTCTAATAAGCCAGAAGTGAATCCAAAAGGATCGTGCATCGGACCGCAAGGTCAGCGGGTTCGCCAGATAATGAGCGAGTTGGGAGGGGAGAAAATTGACATTGTTGACCACAGCGACGACCCTGCAGAGATGATTGCTCAAGCCCTCTCACCAGCCCGGGTCACCTCGGTGACAATCGTTGATGTGGAACTCAAAAGTGCCAGGGTTCTAGTTCCGGAATATCAACTTTCGCTCGCAATTGGCCGAGAGGGCCAGAATGCTCGTCTAGCTGCCCGGTTGACCGGCTGGCGCATTGATATTCGAAGTGATTCTGCTCCTTCACAAGATGCGAGTGGTCAACCCACCCCGGTTCCAGAGGCTTAAGTAGGCTCGGAATTGACCCAAAAGCCCCAGCGGACCTGTATCGGCTGCCGTCAGACTGCAGCGAAGAATGAGTTGATCAGAGTGGTCTGGCAGGCGGGATTAAGTGCCGTCACGGTTGATTCGCACAACTCACTTCCCGGTCGTGGTGCCTACATTCACCCGGCACTTTCATGCATTGAAAAGGGACAACGGCGGGTCCGCGGGGCGCTCCGGATCCCCGGCACGGTAGATTGGCGCACTGTTAGTGAACCATGGGTGGGTCTGCGCACGCTGGCGATTCAGAAGTAAGTCGCCATCGAGCACAGATTTCGACGTTGATCGTCTTTCATCCTGCGGTTTGTGACCAAGATCAGTCCCATCAAGACATTAAGAGGTTGACCGTGAACAAAATGATGAGCGCTTCTCAATGAAGGCCTTCGCATGAGCGTGTCCGCATGAAAGTGCTAGGCGCCCAGTAACGGTCCGGTAAGTAAAGCCCGGGCCAAGACAGGAGAGTTGTGTCAAAAGTCCGGGTATATGAACTCGCTAAAGAGTTGGGAATGGATAGCAAGGCTGTCCTTGCCAAACTCCAAGACATGGGCGAGTTTGTTCGCTCTGCCTCCTCAACCATTGAGGCCCCTGTAGCTCGCAGGCTCAAAGAAGCTTTGCCCCCCGTTCCTGAGGGTGAAACGAAACCCGCCAAAAAGGTTGCCAAAAAGGTTGCCAAAAAGGTTGCCAAAAAGACTGCGGCTTCGGCTCCAGAGTCAATTGAAGGAGCCGCAGAAGTCGCGGCAACCGCGGCTGTCCCCGCGGCAAAGGCGGCACCGTCACCAGCGGCACCCGAAACGTCCACTGACAAAATAGCAACGCAGACGCCGGCAGCCGCACCAATCCCGACCCCTAAACCAGCAGGCCCCCGCCCCGGAAACAATCCATTTGGTGGAAGTACCGGCATGCCAAAGCCAGCACCGCGCCCGGGAAATAACCCATTTGGTTCACCCGCCTCTGGTCGACCAGCTGCTCCTCGCCCGGGTGGGGTCGCAGGTGCACCTCGTCCGAATCCGGGCATGATGCCCTCAGCTCGTGCGCCACAGCGTTCCGGCGGACCAGGTCGTCCCGGCGGACCTGGCGGTCCCGGTGGCGCAGGTGGACCCGGTGGATTCACGAATCGCCCAGCTCGTCCCGGTGGCGCAGGTGGACCCAGTGATCCTGATGGTCCCGGCGGTCCCGGTGGTCCCGGTGGACCCGGTGGTGGTCGCCCCGGTGCACGCCCGGGCGCGCGCGGATCAACAGCCGGCGCGTTTGGGCGACCTGGAGGCAAGCCTTCACGTGGCCGTAAATCAAAAAGGGCCAAGCGTCAAGAGTTTGACAATATGGAAGCACCCTCGATGGGTGGGGTACGTCTGCCTCGAGGAAATGGCGACAGCGTCCGACTTCCACGTGGTGCCAGTCTGACTGACTTCGCTGAGAAGATTGACGCGTCTTCGGCTGACTTGGTTAAGGTTCTCATCGGTCTCGGTGAGATGGTTACAGCAACCCAGTCAATTGATGATGACACATTGCGCTTATTGGGGACCGAACTTAATTTCGTGATCCAAATTGTTTCGCCGGAAGACGAAGACCGAGAACTCTTGGAGACTTTTGACCTCGAATTCGGCGAAGACGTGGGTGAAAATGCTGATCTTGAAGTGCGTCCACCCGTTGTCACGGTCATGGGTCACGTTGATCACGGTAAAACACGACTCCTGGATGCAATACGAAAGACAAATGTTATTTCAGGTGAAGCCGGTGGAATTACCCAGCACATTGGTGCCTATCAGGTAATTGCGCAATCACCAACAGGTGATCGACCAATTACTTTCATCGATACACCCGGCCATGAGGCGTTCACCGCCATGCGTGCCCGTGGTGCTGAAGTTACCGACATCGCAATTCTCGTGGTAGCAGCCGACGACGGGGTGAAGCCGCAAACCATTGAGGCTCTCAACCACGCTCAGGCAGCTGGAGTACCCATTGTGGTCGCCGTCAACAAAATAGATAAGGAAGGTGCGGACCCTACAAAGGTTCGCAGTCAACTTACCGAGTACGGGTTGGTCGCGGAAGATTTTGGTGGCGACACGATGTTTGTAGACGTCTCCGCAAAAAACAATATGGGTATTGATGAACTCTTGGAAGCTGTGCTGCTAACTGCAGATGCAGCACTCGACTTGCGCGCGAATCCATATCAAGATGCACAAGGTGTGGCTATCGAGGCCCACTTGGATCGTGGACGTGGGCCCGTTGCAACAGT
>CAMCYV010000066.1 GCA_945885645.1 Bifidobacterium breve
CCCCCCCCCCACAACTGTTTTCCGTCGCTGCTTCACTGCCCAAACCCCGCAGTTGACCGGTCATTTTCACATGATCACGAGTGGGGGATTAACGTCACAATCTGGTTACAAGCCCATGAAAACCCGTGCCCCGCTTGACCTTTTTACTATTTCAGGTCATGCTTTGACTTGCTTCCGATTACGAGGATCGTAATCTTGGCTGGTTTTGGGCAATTGCTGTCGGCCCCCAGTGGGATTTCAATCGAGGGAATCGGTGGTCGCGTGTCTCACGCTGAGCGGGCCCTTGCCGGGGACCCCGTTAGACAGCGGTTTACCCCTTCGGGTATGCTGCTGCTTTGCGCTGTCTTCCACCCTTCTAACCCAGAGTGACTTTTCGGCATCTCCGGTTCACGGTTTGTCCGATTTGACATTTGGGGGCCAATTGGAATGTCAGCATTTGGCCCGCCGCGCACTGGAAGGATTCCTCTTGGTTTCCCACGAAGTAACCCCGCTTTCCCCCTCCCTTCATCGGGCCTCATTCGCGAAAATTCGCGAGCCCCTCGCAGTTCCAGATTTGCTCCGTTTGCAGACCGCCAGCTCTGACTGGCTTCTCGGAAACGAGAAATGGCAGAAAGCTGTTGCTGCGGCTCTCAAGGCCGGCAACACGGAAATCCCACAGGTTTCAGGTCTCACCGAAATCTTTGAGGAGATTTCCCCCATCGAAGACTTCGCAGGCATGATGTCGCTTTCATTCCGCGATCACCGCTTTGAGCCACCCAAGTACACGGTCGAGCAGTGCAAGGACAAAGACTTCACTTACGCGGCCCCACTGTTCGTGACCGCTGAGTTCACCAACAACGAAACCGGTGAAATCAAGTCTCAAACAGTTTTCATGGGCGACTTCCCACTCATGACCGACAAGGGAACGTTTGTTATTAACGGTACCGAGCGAGTTGTTGTTTCCCAGCTCGTTCGTTCACCTGGTGTGTACTTTGAGCGTTCAGTTGACAAGGCAACCGACAAAGACGTATACGTTTCGAAGATCATCCCAAGCCGCGGAGCCTGGCTTGAGTTTGAAATTGATAAGAAAGACCTCGTCGCAGTCCGCGTAGACCGTAAGCGTAAGCAGCCCGTCACCGTTCTCCTCAAGGCACTTGGCATGACCAAGGATGAAATTCGCGAGCGTTTCGGACAGTACGAAACATTCATGGCTACTTTTGACAAGGACCACATTGAGACCCAAGATGACGCACTCCTTGATATCTACCGCAAGTTGCGTCCGGGCGAACCACCCACATTGGAAAATGCCAAGAACCTGATTGAAAACTTTTACTTCAATCCAAAGCGTTATGACCTGGCCAAAGTGGGCCGCTACAAGGTCAACCGCAAGCTCGGCCTTGAACTGCCACTTGAGCAGAGCACATTAACTATCGAAGACATTGTTTCCACCGTTGAGTACCTGGTGCGTTTGCACGCGGGTGACACAACAATGCAAACGCCTCGTGGCGAAGTCGTTGTTGAAACTGACGACATCGATCACTTTGGTAACCGTCGTCTTCGTACTGTCGGTGAACTGATTCAGAATCAAATTCGCACGGGTCTATCTCGCATGGAGCGTGTTGTGCGCGAGCGCATGACCACGCAAGATGTTGAGGCGATCACCCCCCAGACTCTGATCAACATCCGTCCGGTCGTTGCTTCGATCAAGGAGTTCTTCGGAACTTCACAGCTCTCACAGTTCATGGACCAAACCAACCCACTTGCTGGACTGACCCACAAGCGTCGTTTGTCAGCGCTTGGACCGGGTGGTCTTTCACGTGAGCGTGCAGGTTTTGAAGTCCGAGATGTTCACCCCTCTCACTACGGCCGGATGTGCCCGATTGAGACCCCTGAAGGTCCCAACATCGGCCTGATCGGATCGCTTGCAACCTATGGTCGGATCTCACCATTTGGTTTCATCGAGACTCCCTACCGCAAGGTCGTTAACGGTCGGGTACTCGACGAAGTTCAGTACCTCACAGCAGACGAAGAAGACATGCACGTTATTGCCCAGGCGAACACAGCGATTGACGCCGATGGCAACATGACCAGCCATGACCGTGTCGTTGTGCGGGTCAAGGGCGGCGAGGTTGAATACGTCAAGCCCGAAGAAGTTGACTTCATGGACGTCTCACCACGTCAATTGTGGTCGGTTGCAACCTCAATGATTCCTTTCCTGGAACATGATGATGCAAACCGTGCTCTCATGGGATCCAACATGCAGCGACAGGCTGTCCCACTGCTTCGCGCTCAGGCGCCACTCGTTGGTACCGGCATGGAGTTCCGTGCAGCATATGACGCAGGTGACGTAGTCGTAGCCAAGAAATCTGGCGCGGTCAAAGAGGTCTCAGCTGACCTCGTTGAGGTTGCCAACGACGACGGTACCTACACGAGCTACAAACTCGAGAAGTTCCGTCGCTCAAATCAGGGCACTTGCTTTAACCAGCGCCCGATCGTTGCTGGCGGTGCTCGTGTTGAAGCTGGGGAAGTTCTCGCGGACGGTCCGTCAACGGATCTGGGCGAGATGGCGCTTGGAAAGAACCTACTCGTGGCATTTATGTCATGGGAAGGTCACAACTACGAAGATGCAATTATTCTGAGCCAGCGTTTGGTTCAAGACGATGTCCTGTCTTCAATTCACATTGAAGAACATGAGATCGATGCCCGCGACACCAAGCTGGGCCCAGAAGAAATTACGCGTGACATCCCGAACGTCTCTGAGGAACTCCTCGCAGACCTCGACGATCGCGGAATTATTCGGGTCGGCGCAGACGTTGTCCCCGGTGACGTTCTCGTTGGCAAGGTGACACCTAAGGGTGAAACCGAACTAACACCAGAAGAGCGTTTGCTTCGTGCAATCTTCGGTGAGAAAGCCCGCGAGGTCCGCGACACTTCACTCAAGGTGCCCCACGGCGAATCCGGCAAGATCATCGCCGTTCGTGTCTTTGACATGGACGAAGGCGACGAGTTGCCACCGGGTGTCACCAAGTTGGTGCGCGTTTACATTGCTCAAAAGCGCAAGATCAAGGAAGGCGACAAACTTGCTGGCCGCCACGGCAACAAGGGTGTTATCTCCAAGATTCTGCCCGTTGAGGACATGCCGTTCTTGGAAGACGGAACACCCGTCGACATTGTTCTGAACCCACTGGGTGTTCCTGGTCGAATGAACATTGGTCAGATCCTGGAAACCCACCTCGGTTGGGCTGCCGCAGCAGGCTGGAATGTTGACGTAGCTGACCCACGGGCGAAGTTGTTACCTGATGCAGTGAAATCTGTTGCACCGGGAACCAAAATTGCTACCCCGGTCTTTGATGGAGCACGCGAAGAGGAATTGAGTCTTGTTCTTGACTCGACGACTCCGACGGCTGACGGCTTGAAGTTGGTCAACCCCAACGGAAAAGCAAATCTCTTTGATGGTCGAACCGGCGAGCCAATTCCTGGTGAGATTGCAGTGGGTTACATCTACATCCTCAAACTCCTGCACTTGGTCGACGACAAGATTCACGCACGTTCAACCGGTCCGTACAGCATGATCACCCAGCAGCCATTGGGTGGTAAGGCTCAGTTCGGTGGACAGCGCTTTGGTGAAATGGAAGTGTGGGCATTGGAGGCGTACGGCGCCGCTTACGCCTTGCAGGAACTTCTGACCATCAAATCTGACGACGTCCTCGGTCGCGTCAAGGTTTACGAAGCAATCGTCAAGGGTGAAAACATCCCTGAACCCGGTATCCCGGAATCCTTCAAAGTCTTGGTCAAGGAAATGCAGTCCTTGTGCCTCAACGTTGAAGTTCTTTCCAAAGACGGTGTCGCCATCGAAATGAAGGACAGCGATGAAGACGTATTCCGTGCCGCCGAAGAACTCGGAATTGACCTGTCACGGCGCGAGCCCAGCAGCGTTGACGAACTGTAATCACCCACTCATCCGAATTATTCGAAACGAACGAAGGACACACACGTGCTAGACGTTAACTTCTTTGACGAGTTGCGCATTGGTCTTGCAACAGCAGACGACATTCGCACTTGGTCTTACGGTGAAGTCAAGAAGCCCGAAACCATCAACTACCGCACTCTAAAGCCGGAGAAAGATGGCCTGTTCTGCGAGAAGATCTTCGGACCTACTCGCGACTGGGAGTGCTACTGCGGTAAGTACAAGCGGGTTCGTTTCAAGGGAATCATCTGCGAGCGTTGTGGTGTTGAGGTAACTCGCGCTAAGGTTCGTCGCGAGCGCATGGGTCATATTGAACTTGCTGCCCCCGTGACTCATATCTGGTACTTCAAGGGCGTGCCAAGTCGTTTGGGCTACCTCCTTGATCTCGCCCCGAAGGATCTTGAAAAGGTCATTTACTTCGCCGCTTACATGATCACTTCCGTTGACGTTGACGGTCGCCACGAAGCATTGCCGTCACTGGAGAACCAGCTCGGTGTTGAAAAGAAGCAGATTTCCAAGCGTCGTGACTCTGATATTGAACTTCGTTTGCAAAAGATGGAAGCCGACATCGCTGAACTGGAAACGGAAGGTGCCAAAAGCGAAGTGCGTCGCAAGGTCCGCGAGTCCGGTGAGCGTGAGATTGCTGCTATTCGCCGCCGTGCTGACGCCCAGATCGAGCGCTTAGACAAGGTATTTGATCGTTTCCGCACACTTAAGGTTCAAGACCTTGAAGGCGACGAGATGCTCTTCCGTGAAATGCGCGATCGTTATGGTCGTTGGTTTGACGGTGGCATGGGCGCTGCTGCAATTGAAAAGCGCCTCGAGTCATTCGATCTTGCTGCTGAGTCTGAGTACCTACGCGAGATAATCGCAACTGGCAAGGGACAGAAGAAGACCCGTGCGCTCAAGCGCCTCAAGTTAGTTAACGCTTTCATGAGCACAACCAACTCACCAATGGGAATGGTCCTAAACGCTGTTCCCGTGATTCCACCAGATTTGCGCCCCATGGTTCAACTTGATGGTGGAAGATTTGCGACCTCTGACCTCAACGACCTTTACCGTCGTGTAATCAACCGCAATAACCGTCTCAAGCGTCTTTTGGACCTTGGCGCCCCCGAAATCATCGTGAACAACGAAAAGCGAATGCTGCAAGAAGCAGTAGACGCACTCTTTGACAACGGTCGCCGTGGCCGCCCAGTTACCGGTCCCGGTAACCGCGCGCTGAAGTCACTCTCAGACATGCTCAAGGGCAAGCAGGGTCGCTTCCGCCAGAACCTTCTGGGCAAGCGCGTTGACTACTCCGGTCGTTCGGTGATCGTGGTTGGTCCTCAACTCAAGCTGCATCAATGTGGTCTGCCAAAGCAGATGGCACTCGAACTGTTCAAGCCATTTGTTATGAAGCGCCTGGTTGATCTTAACCATGCACAAAACATAAAAAGCGCAAAGCGCATGGTTGAGCGTTCACGTCCGGTCGTGTGGGATGTCCTCGAAGAGGTAATCACCGAGCACCCAGTGCTTCTCAACCGCGCGCCAACCCTGCACCGTTTGGGTATTCAAGCCTTTGAGCCACAACTCATTGAGGGTAAGGCAATCCAAATTCACCCACTCGTGTGTACCGCATTCAACGCGGACTTCGACGGTGACCAGATGGCGGTCCACGTACCGCTCTCGGCTGAAGCTCAGGCTGAGGCACGGATCTTGATGCTCTCAAGTAACAACATCCTTTCTCCTGCAAACGGTCGTCCGATCACAACTCCGACCCAGGACATGGTGTTGGGTATTTACTCGCTCACCACAATGACCGCGGAAAGTCGTGACACCGACGAAAGTGAACTGCATGCCTACAGCTCAATCGCCGAAGCAGTTATGGCGTTTGATCGCGGCTCGCTGAAGTTGGGTGAGAAGGCACGGTTCCGTTTGACGGACGTCACCCCACCTTTGGGTTATGAAGTTCCTGAGGGCTGGACTTTCGGTGACCCACTAATGATCGTGTCCACACTAGGTCGCGCATTGTTCAACGAAGCGCTGCCATCTGATTACCCCTATGTCAACGAGAAAGTTGACAAAAAGGTCCTTGGCGCAACGGTGAACCGTTTGAGTGAGATGTACCCCAAGATTGAAGTAGCCGAGACGCTGGACCAACTCAAGTCACTTGGTTTCCACTGGGCTTCGCGCTCGGGAGTCACCATTTCGATCTCCGATGTTGTTGCGCCACCGGCCAAGGCAGGTTTGATCGCTAATGCTGAAGACAAGGATGCAAAGGTCCAGCAGCAGTACGAGAAGGGCCTGATCACCGACTCCGAGCGTCGCCAGGAACTCATTGAGATCTGGACGCGCGCAACGGATGAAGTTGCCAAGGCAATGCAGGACAACTTCCCTGAATCCAACCCGGTTCACATCATGGTTGATTCAGGTGCCCGCGGTAACTACATGCAGGTTCGACAGATCGCCGGTATGCGTGGTCTGGTGGCCAACCCGAAGGGTGAGATTATTCCTCGCCCGATCAAGGCGAACTTCCGTGAAGGTTTGACGGTACTTGAGTACTTCATCTCCACGCACGGTGCTCGCAAAGGCCTCGCGGACACGGCGCTTCGTACCGCTGACTCCGGTTACCTAACCCGTCGTTTGGTTGACGTCTCCCAAGACGTGATCATTCGCGAGGTTGACTGCGAGACAGAGCGTGGTGCCGAAATTGAGATTGCTGAATTGGTCGACGGAACTCTGCGTCCACTTGAGAATCTCGACACTTCACTCGTGTCCCGTGTACTTGCCCGCGACGTGGTTGTTGACGGTAAAACCGTAGCAACAGCTGGTGAAGAACTCGACATTCCTCGCTTGGAGCAAATGATTGCTGATGGCGCAGACAAGGTCCGCGTTCGTACGGTTCTCACGTGTGAGAGTGCGGTTGGCACTTGTGCACGCTGCTACGGACGTTCAATGGCAACCGGAAAATTGGTTGACGTTGGTGAGGCAGTCGGTATCGTCGCTGCTCAGTCCATTGGTGAACCAGGTACCCAGCTCACAATGCGTACCTTCCACACCGGCGGTGTTGCAGGTGAAGACATTACTCACGGTCTTCCGCGTGTTGTGGAACTCTTCGAGGCCCGCACACCTAAGGGTGTCGCTCCGATCAGCGAAGTTGCTGGCCGGGTTCGCATTGAAGACGCCGAGAAACTCCGCAGCATCATCATCACCCCCGATGACGGCAGCGAGGAACTTGAATACTCGGTTCCACGTCGTTCGCGCATGCTGGTTGAAGAAGGCGACAACGTAATCGTTGGCCAGCAGCTCGTTGTTGGAGCAGTTGATCCCAAGCAGGTCCTCCGTATTCTTGGACAGCGTGCGGTTCAGTTGCACCTCGTTGACCAGGTGCAAATGGTTTACCGTTCACAGGGTGTTTCCATCCATGACAAGCACATCGAGGTAATTGTTCGCCAGATGCTCAAGCGCATCACGATCATTGAGTCGGGTGAATCAAACTTCCTTGCAGGTGAACTTGTTGAGCGTGGACTCTTTGAAACGGAGAACCGCCGGGTTGTCACAAACGGTGGAACTCCAGCATCGGGTCGTCCAGAGCTCATGGGAATCACCAAGGCATCCCTTGCAACTGAGTCATGGCTCTCAGCGGCTTCATTCCAGGAGACCACTCGTGTCCTCACCGACGCAGCGATCTCCGCGAAGAGCGACCCATTGCTCGGCCTTAAGGAGAACGTAATCCTGGGCAAGCTGATTCCTGCTGGTACCGGAATGCCGATCTACC
>CAMCYV010000067.1 GCA_945885645.1 Bifidobacterium breve
AGTTGGTTGGCACAGGCCAAGTATTCGTTAGATTGGCCTAACGGAAAGGAATAAACCATGGCGGATAGCAGTTTTGACATAGTTTCAGAGGTTGACCATCAAGAGGCCGATAACGCACTTAATCAGACGGCTAAGGAACTCTCCCAACGTTTTGATTTCAAGAACACCGATACAACGATCGAGTGGAAGGGTGAGACCGATATTGAGCTCACCAGCAGTACCGAGGATCGAGTGGTCGCGGCTCTGGATGTGTTCAAGGAAAAGATCATTAAGCGTGGAATCAGCCTCAAAGCCTTCACCGCGGGTGAACCTCGTTCATCAGGGAAGGTATACAAACTCAATGGTTCTTTCAATAACGGGATCAGCCAGGAACATGCGAAAAAGTTGTCAAAATTGATCCGAGACGAGGGGCCCAAGTCGGTCAAGACCCAGGTTCAAGGTGATGAATTACGGGTTACAAGTAAGAACCGTGACGATCTACAGGCTGTGATTGCCTTGATCAATGGTGCAGACCTCGACTTTGCCGTGCAGTTTACGAACTACCGCTAGGTCCAAGTTCTTCAATTCCCAAGAGCATGTCCTCACGGTTGGTCGTGACAAGAGCCCGATGCTCATCCCATGCGAGTGCGTCAAATGGGCAAACATCGATACAAACTCCGCAATACATGCACAATGAATAATCGATCTCGAATGAGTCAAGAACGTTGACTTTTTTCGGGCGTCGTGCGCCTTCGTCGGTCACGTCGACCGTGTGCGAATCCAAGTGGATGCACCATGCGGGGCACTCGCGGACGCACAACATGCATGAAGTGCATTTGTCTTCGATCAAAGCAATGAACGAATGTTTCATGTCTGGAGCCAATTTTCGGGGACGCCCGGCGGTCGCTGGCGGCGTCGAGATGCATTTCCGACCTTGCGACCATCTTCTTTGATTTCAGGTTCAGCGGCCCCCGGCCATGGTGTTAACACTCGTGCGGCCAAAACTGTTGACTTACGCAGTGGTGGTCGACCTAGATACTCGTGTCGCAAAAGTGGGTTCGCGGATCCGCCAATGAATTGAATTCCAAACATCTCTGTACATTCACGTTCATGCCACTGCGCTGCTGGAATTAAGTCCGTAATGCTGGGTAATTCACCGAATACTTGAGTAGAAACAAAATGAGAACTCGATAGGTCCTTAGTCGCAAGGTGCGCGACTACTTCACACGCATTGCTGCCATCTACATTTTCTTGATCCACTCCGGTCAAGAAATCGAAAAATATGAAACCTTTATCGCGTAACTCCTCAATAGTGCTCCGCCAATCTGCTGGCTCAACTTTTTCCCACGTGGATGATCTGGGCATCTAGAGGGCCCCATTCACAGAAAGTTCCTGAATAGCTTGAATAAAGGCGTCAGGTCTGGGTGGGCACCCGGCAACATAGGTTGACACTTCCACGAACTGATCAATTCCTTTGGAGACCGGCGGCGAATCCCAATACGGTCCACCACTGGTCGCACACGCACCAAAGGACATTACTTTGGTGTCGGGATAAGAGTGGATCAATTCGAGCACGCTGGGAACTAGGGCATCGGTAACCGTGCCTGCGATAACAATCACACTAGGCCCCACGTCACCTTCAGGTACCCGAGTTAACGCACCGCTGCTGAGGGCAACCTGCAACTCCAATGTGCAACAAGCGAGGGATGCACTGACAACTTCTACGCTGACACTGGGATCCGAAGTCAGGGCGTAACGCGTCACGGCCGTAAGCCTAGCCGGCGCTGACCAACCTCTAAGCCTGAGTAGTCTGGGACCGCACTCCTATTGAGTCGTAAATCTTGTTGGGAATCGGGTGAGAAGGTGGCGGTCCGGGAGCGATCTGCTCATTCCACAGGTGTACTCCTCGGGGTTACCGGCTACCTTTTCTGGGGACTCTTTCCCCTCTACTTTGTACTTCTCGACACTGTCGCCCCTATCGAGGTCGTTGCGCACCGGGTTATATGGTCACTGGTTGTTGTAGTGCTCATACTGTTGGCCGGTAAGCAGTGGCGTGCATTCACGGGAGCATTTAACCGGCGAAATGTAATCATGTTAGGTTCAGCCGCAATTTTTCTTTCCATAAACTGGTTGGTCTACGTGTACGCGGTTGACTCCAATCAGGTGGTGCAAGCGTCACTCGGCTATTTCATGAATCCACTCATTTCCGTCGCGATGGGTGTCATTCTTTTAAAGGAGAATCTTCGAAAGACCCAATGGGTTGCAGTGGGAATTGCACTTGTCGCGGTTATCGTTTTAACAATTGCCTCAGGTTCAGTGCCGTGGATTGCCCTAACGCTCGGCTTTTCTTTCGGGTTATACGGTCTGCTAAAAAAATATGCGAACTTGCCATCACTGCAAAGCTTGGGTATTGAAACAGTAGTTCTTCTCCCACTCGCTCTGATAATTCTGGGGGTGTTCGCGGCCCAAGGAACCGAATCCTTCGTGCTCGACGGGCCAACCATCACGTTCCTATTGATTATGTTGGGCCCGGTCACCGCATTACCCCTGCTGGCCTTTGGGGGTGCTTCAACGCGCATTCCTCTTTCCACACTGGGGGTTTTGCAATACATCACCCCTATCTTCCAATTCCTGCTTGGCGTATTCATTTTCCAGGAAGCCATGAGCGCTGGAAATTGGATTGGATTTACCCTCGTCTGGATATCCCTCGTTATATTCACGGTGGATATGTACCGAAATACCCGAACCAAAACCCACCAACTAAAAGAAACGCTGCTCGAGCCTTAGCCGGTCCGAGAGACGACATAGTCACACAGTGCCATCAAGGTTTTTTTCGCCGTGATATTGGGCAAAGGCTCAAGAGTTCGACGCGCTTCATCGGCCCAACGCAGAGCCTCGAGCCGAGCCTCGTGCAACCCTGGGTGAGCCCGCAGCAATTCAAGGGCAAGGGCGTGCTCTTGTGGGTCGGGAAGAGGCTTGGACAGTAACTCACGGAGTTGAGCCCCCTCTGGGCTCGAATCGGTGAGCGCGATCAGGCCCGCCAAGGTGGGAACGCCTTCACGCAGGTCGGTTCCGGGAGTCTTGCCAGATTGCTCTGAATCTGAAGTGATATCCACGATGTCGTCGGCCAACTGAAAAGCCACGCCAATTTGTTCCCCAAAGTTTGTCAGGATGTCAATTGTTCTCTGGTCACACCCGCTGAGCATGGCGCCAAAGCGACCCGAAGTCGCAATTAGTGACCCCGTTTTTTCTGACAATACTGAAATATGGTGCTTAACCGGATCCTCACCATCACGGGGACCAACGGTTTCCTTGATCTGCCCGATACAGAGCCGCTCAAATGTCTCTGCCTGAATCCGTACCGCATCTGGTCCTAGATCAGCCAAGATCTGTGAGGCGCGCGCGAAAAGGAAATCACCGGTCAAGATTGCAACGGTGTTATCCCATCGAGCATTCGCGCTGTCGGCTCCCCGGCGCATGGTGGCCTCATCCATTACGTCATCGTGATAGAGCGTCGCAAGGTGCGTGAGTTCAACGACTACCGCTGCTTGTTTAACACCTGGCAGCTGTGGGTCTCCGAATTCTGCTGCAAGCAGCACCAAAAGCGGTCGAAAGCGTTTGCCACCGGCCACTACCAGGTGGCGTGAAGTCTCAGATACGAATGGATATTCACTTCTGGTGGACTCAAGAAGAGACTTCTCCACCTGCCTAAGTTCCGCGGTGATGTGCTCGTCAAATACCGGATCGCTTGCCTCGAAAATCCGGTTCATGTGACCACGGTACTACCTGATGAAGATTCCGGCATTTGTCAAGAGGTCAATCATGGGCTGCGGGATTATTCCGAGCACCATGGTCGCCGTGACGGTAGCCGCTACCGTGATCGTGGTAAAGATCGAGGGCACCGCAACTGAGGCCGTGTTTTCATTCGGTGGTGAGAAGAACATGACCACGATCACACGGACGTAGAAGAAGGCGGCAATAATGCTGGCCACGACGGCCATGATAACCAGCCATGTATCACCTTCAGCGATTCCCGCGGCAAAAACACTGAACTTGATCACGAAACCACTCGTCAGTGGGATACCGGCGAGTGAGAGCATGAATATCGCCATGACCGCACCGAGCATGGGAGACTTCTTGCCTAGGCCGGCCCATTTGGAGAGGTGGGTGGCCTCACCGGTTGAATCACGAACCATCGAAATGACTGCCAAGGTGCCAACCGTAACCAGGCCATAGGCAATCAGATAAAAGATAACGGCCGAAATACCCGATGGGCTTGCCGCGACAACACCCACCAAGATGAAACCGCTTTGGGCGATAGCCGAATAAGCAAGCATTCGCTTGATGTCGCTTTGGGTGAGTGCGATCAGGGAACCAACGATCATGCTCAGAATTGAAACTACCCAGAGGATGATCTCCCAGTCCCATTGGATTCCAGAGAATGCGACGTATAGCAAACGCATCATGGCGCCAAATGCGGCGACTTTGACCGTTGCGCCCATAAATGCGGTGATGGGGGTTGGTGCACCTTGATAGACATCGGGTGTCCATTGGTGGAATGGAACCGCACCCACTTTGAAAAGTAACCCAACTAGGAGCATTGCCATGCCAATGACGATCAGAAGGGTTTCCCCTGTGGTCGAGGCAAGTGCGTCATGGATTTCGGGTAGGGAAATCGAACCGGCGAAGCCATAAACCAAACCTGCCCCGAAAATAAAGAAGGCGGATGAGAAGGCACCCAGCACAAAGTATTTGAGTGCTGCCTCTTGTGACAGAAGACGACGACGGCGAGCCATGCCAACCATGAGGTAAAGCGGGAGTGACATAACTTCAAGGGCCACGAACATAATGAGTAGGTCGTTCGAGACCACGAAGGCAAGCATTCCTAGCACGGCAAAAAGGAACAGCGTCCAGATTTCAGTTTGGAAGTAGCCACGCGCAGAATATTCGCGTTCATCAACTGATCCTGGAAGCGCGGCAGCGCTAGGAGCGAATGAATCACCCAGACTATCCAAGGATCGCTCAGCGATTAAAAATGCGCTCAGCAATGAAAGCACCAGGATTGCGCCCATAAGGACAAGGGCTGGACCATCAATCGCTACTGCTCCGCCACCGGTAATTGTGCGAATATCTCGGTTGATTACCAGAACAACAAATGCACCAATTAACGAAATGAACGTCAATATTATTTGGACGGTTCGGCGCACAGAGCGAGGTAAGAAAGTTTCGGTCAACACGGAGAGCAGCGCCGCAATCGCGACAATAAGAATGGGCGCAATAGCTACGTAGTCGATTTCGGGTGCGGTGAATGTATTCACTCCGAGCCCCCTTCACTCGATGCCGGGACACTCAAGATCGGGTACGTGACCTCCGGGTCGGTTACGCCAACGGTGGTCATGAGTCGATCAACAGCCGGGTTAATCACGTTGAGTAAAGGTGCTGGGAAGACACCAAGAACGAGGATCAACGCGGCGATGGGGACAAGCGCGGTGATTTCTCGACCATTGAGATCTTTCATACCTTCACACTCGGGGTTGAGTGGTCCGGTCATGCTCTTCTGGTAGACCCGCAAGACATAAGCGGCGGTGAGCACAATTCCGAGGGTAGCGATCGCACCAACCCACATGTATTGCTGGAATGCACCAAGCAAGACCATGAACTCACCAATGAAGGAGATCATTCCGGGCAGGGCCAAGCTTGATAAGGCGGCGATCAGGAAAAAGCCTGCCAAAACGGGTGCGACCTTGTTAACTCCGCCGAATGAGGAGAGCTGCGCTGAGCCACCCCGACGTGACATGAGATAACCCGCCGCAATAAACAACCCGGCTGTACTTAACCCGTGCGCAACCATGTAGATCACGGAACCGGATTGACCAACTGAAGTGAAGACGAAGATACCAAGAGCGATGAACCCGAAGTGGGACATAGACGAGTATGCAAAGAGTCGACGCATGTCGGTCTGTTTGAGAGCCACGAATCCGCCATAGAAAATACCGATCAAAGCAATCGCGATCACAACCGGTGCATAGAAAGTACTAGCGGCCGGGAAAATTTCGAGGCAATAGCGGATCATGCCGAAGGTTCCGACCTTGTCCAGAACACCAATGAGCAGCACCGAAGTTCCCGGCTGGGCTTGGCCAGCGGCGTCAGGCAACCAGGTGTGAAATGGCCACAGTGGAGCTTTGATTGCAAAAGCGAAAAAGAATCCGAGGAACAGTAACTTCTGGATATCCGGATCGATATCAAGACCGACCAAAGCGGTGAAGTCGAATGTGCCGGTTCCCGTGATCTGGGCCGAAACAACGTACAGACCAATCACCGCGGCCAACATAAACAGTCCACCAACCAAACTGTAAATCAGGAACTTTACAGCGGCGTAGGACCTTTGCGGGCCGCCGTAGCGACCTATCATGAAATAGACGGGAATGAGCATCGCTTCAAAGAAAACGTAAAACAGGAAAACATCAGTTGCAGCGAAAACACCAATCATGAGTGACTCAAGAACCAGAATCAACGCGAAGTAGCCCTTCACGCTACCTTGGGAATCCAAGGCTTCATTCCATCCGCCCAAAATAACAACGGGGACCAGGGTTGCCGCTAACGCGATCAGCACTAGTGCAATTCCGTCAACTCCCAGTGAAAAGTTAATACCGAAGGCTGGAATCCACGTGTAGCTTTCAGCGAACTGGAAAACTTCCTGTGAATTCGCCTCGAAGTTCAACGCCATTGAAATTACGGCGCCAAGCGTGACCACTGAGAACACCAGTGCGACGCTCTTGGCAAGTTTTTCATTGTGTTTGGGTGATAAGGCAACAATCACACTACCCACCAGTGGAAGCAGGGCAATTGTGGTTAACCACGGATACGTATTCACTAGATCCTCACCAACACTAGAGCCAGAAGCACTAAGACGGATCCGCCCACCATGGATAACGCGTACGATCGAATAAATCCGGATTGAGTTCGGCGCATACGACCAGAGAGTCCACCGACAATCGCTGCTGACCCGTTGACAGAACCGTCCACAATGCGTGAGTCAAACCACACGAGTGCCCTAGCCGCATAATTCGTTGGTGCCACTACCAATGCGTGGTTGACGGCGTCACCGTACAGATCCTTGCGTGCTGCGCGAGTGAGCCAATTGCCCTGTGGCGCCTCAATGGGAACCTCACGTCGGGCGTAGGTGATCCAGCCAATGATCGAGCCGATGATGACAAAGACCAAAGTGATTCCAATGTAGGCACTCGTTGGCAACGGGGTTGGTTCGCTTTCGTAGCCGACAACCGGCTCCAACCAGCCCTCGATGTCTCCCCAAAAGAGCAAAGCCATTCCGAGGAACGTTGAGCCAAGTCCCAAAATAATGAGTGGGATTGTCATGATGGCTGGTGACTCGTGCGGGTGGGCGTCGCTCTCCCAACGTTTTTTACCAAAGAAGGTCATAGCGACCATCCGGGTCATGTAGAAACCAGTGATACCTGCGGCAAGGACTGCCGCTCCACCGATAAACCAACCGCGCTCAAAGGCAGCGTGAATGATTTCGTCCTTCGACCAGAAGCCTGAGAATGGTGGGATTCCGATGATCGCGAGATAACCGGCCATAAAGGTTATGAAGGTGATCACCATGACCGATCGCAACGCGCCATAACGACGCATGTTCACGTTGTCATTCATGCCGTGCATGACCGAGCCGGCCCCAAGAAAGAGCCCAGCCTTGAAAACTCC
>CAMCYV010000068.1 GCA_945885645.1 Bifidobacterium breve
GATGCTTGCAGTTATCAATATCGTGTTTGCAATCTTCACCCTGCCTTACGGCTGGTACACGATCCTGGTCAGCTTCATTATTCTGATTCTGGTCAGTGGCGCCAAAGCCACCATGTGGTTCCGCCAAAGCGCATAACTTCACATTTTTACTTAACACCCAAGCGGTGGCCGATCGGTGCGTATTGCCGATCCGGTCACCGCTTTTCGCGAAAGTAACCGATTGAAATGAGAGATTCCTGCATCCAGGTGAGCCAGTTATAGAGCTCAAAAATTTGGTACAGCGGATCGGACTCGGATCGTTCCTGCGTCCAGGTGTCTTGCTCAACCTCAAGCCGGGTTCCCAAAGCCAGACGCAAACTGTTGAGAAAGCCCACCCACTCTTTCCATTGATCCGCGTGCAGGGTGAGTGTCGATTGTCCTTCAAGGTCGGCCAAGACGCTTTTGGCCCGGTTCACATTAGTTTCTCGCAATGAACACTCGGTGAACCTGCGGAACTCCATCGACGCTTCGGGGTCATCGGGGTAAGCGTCGGGGAAAAGTCTCGTTGAGATCGGATCGGTTGGCTTCTCTGCCTGCGAGTCAATCCCAATGAGCGCCGCCAGTGGGTCTTCATTGGCCACCACCTCACTATTGGGTGCGGTTATGTCGAGCAATTGATGGGCCAAATCACTCAGAATCTTGGCTTCGAATGGCTCAATCAGGATCACGATGTTTTCGCCATCGGGGTTTATCTCCATGGGCCCTTAATCCTTAGCGAGCGTGGCCCACAGGCCGTAGGTGTGCATTGCCGCAACATCTTTTTCCATAGCCTCCCGGCTACCCGTTGACACTGTCGCCTTGCCTTCTGTGTGGACCAGCAGCATGAGGTAGTCGGCCTTTTCCTTACTGAACTTGAAATAGTCCATAAACACGTACGTTACGTACGTCATCAGGTTAATCGGGTCATCCCAGACTGTTGTTGACCACGGGCGATCAAGTTCACTCTCAAGGTCTAAGTCGGGAAGGGTATCCAATGGGGTGGCGGTCACAGCCACATTCTCACATGGACCGTGTTTGTCAACTAAGGTTGCAGCATGTTCGTCGAAGACACCGAGTTCACGGTTCCGTCAGCAGAGCCAGGCTTGCCCGAGCCGGCGATTCTGGCCCGGATTCGTGATTGCGTGATCGGCGATGACCAGTTGATGTGGGGTCCATTTGGGCCCCGACGCGTTACTTACGCCGATTACACGGCGAGTGGGCGCAGCGTCACCTTCATCGAAGACTTCATTCGTGGTGAAGTACTCCCCCGCTATGCAAATACCCACACAGAGTCCAGCGGTACCGGGTTACAAACAACACGCCTACGAGAGGATGCTCGGGCGATAATCAAGGCCGCCGTAAATGGTGATGAAGACACCGCGATTATTTTCTGCGGTTCTGGGTCAACGGCAACAATCAATAAAATTATCGGGATTATGAATCTGCGTTTGCCCGCAGACCTTGACGCCAAGTACCACCTTTCTGACCACATACCCGCAGAGGAACGCCCCGTCGTTTTCATCGGTCCTTTCGAACACCACAGCAATGAACTTCCGTGGCGTGAATCAATCGCCGACGTAGTCACCATCCGCGAAGATGCCAACGGACAGATTGATACGACCCAACTTGAAGCCGAACTCATTGCCTATCAAAATAGGCCATTACGGATTGCATCATTTAGCGCCGCCAGCAATGTCACCGGAATCATCACCGATACCCACGCCATAACCCAACTCGTGCATAAGTACGGCGCTTTGGCTTTTTGGGATTACGCCGCTGCCGCGCCATACGTCGATATCGAGATGAATCCACGTTGTGACTCACACCCCTCGGCTTACAAAGATGCAATCTTTTTATCCCCACACAAATTTATTGGTGGACCAGGAACCCCCGGCGTATTAATTGTGCGCAAGGAACTGCTGCGCAACACGGTGCCGGAGAGTGTCGGTGGTGGGACTGTCGCTTATGTGAATCAAATGGAGCACATGTACCTCGAAGATGTTGAGCACCGCGAGGAAGGTGGCACACCAGCGATCATTGAATCAATCCGCGCCGGCCTCGTATTCCAGCTCAAAGAGGCGGTTGGTGTTGACGTAATTCGCGCACACGAAAATGACCTCGTTCGTCGAGCAATCCAGAGTTGGGCGCCGCACCCCAATATCCAAATCTTGGGAAACCTTGATGCAGACCGCCTGAGCATCGTCTCGTTCGTGATCAAGCACCCAGACGGCAAATACCTGCACCACAACTTCGTGGTGGCGGTTCTCAATGACCTCTTTGGTATCCAGTCTCGCGGTGGGTGCAGTTGCGCCGGCCCCTACGGGCATCGACTATTGGGAATTGACTTAGATACCTCTCACGAATATGAACGTGAAATCAGCCAAGGTTGCGAAGGCATTAAGCCTGGTTGGGTGCGAGTCAACTTCAATTACTTCATCTCTGACCCTGTCTTTGAATACATTGTCAAAGCGGTGCGTCTGATTGCCGATCATGGTTGGTCTTTGCTTCCCCAATACCGATTTGATGCACTCTCGGGCCGTTGGCATCACCGCGACGGCGCGGTAGAGCCACCGCTTCGATTGTCAATGTTGGCCTATAACGAATCCGGCGAATTTACCTATCCAATTCACCACGATGTCGCCCCGGAAAGCGCTCTCACCGACTACTTACAGAGTGCCCACACACTGCTGCACTCACTACCGGAGCCAGAACTCCTCTCCGGAGTCAGTGGATTCAGCGAAGACTTTGATCAACTGCGTTGGTTTGACCTTCCGGTCACTTAATTCGGATCACGAAAGTATCGGAGATCCCAGCACCAATCCCTGACTTTGGTTTCGCTAACACTCGAAAGGTGTACTTGCCTTTAGGCAGGTTCGCCTTTGCTTTAATGAGGACTCGCCCATTGGCTTTCGTTGTGGTTGCTGAGATCTTTTTCCATTGTGCACCACGTTGCAATTGCAAAACCACTTGTTGCTTGGCAACCGCTGGCCTGACCACGGTTGGGACCTTGATGGTGTCACCCCGGCCAATGCTTTTCGCTTTTGATCGCGCGGAGACAGTTGAGGTGACCGTCATGAGGAATTCATCAGAGAGCGCCTCTGGAGTAGATGCGGTTGCCCGAACCACAATGCGAAAAATTGCACTGGTCTGAGCAGCGAAGGGGATGACCACCGCGCCGTCAGGCCCGGTCACACCCGATGCCACGTCGACCCAAACATCCGCATCGGATCTTTGCAAGACAGCGGTCGCGTTAACAATTGGAGCACCGTTGAATGCAGCAGTTAATGTCACTGCACTTGCTTGATCAAAAACAACAGTTGGTGGTGCAACGACGGTTACCGAAGGAAGAACCGGAGCAAGTGATTGTGCGTAACCGCGGATCAGCGGCCACTGTGCTGGATTGTCGCCGCCAATTGTCCAATAAGCCGCAGCGTTGATGCCAAATTCACCAACAAGTTGGGTTCTGGCCAGAACACCTTCTGGCCCCCCAAACCTCAAAATCTTGGGAGCGGTGCAGGTTTGTGCCGCGCCACTGGAATCAGTCCAGTTGAGGACTTTGTTGTATCGGAATGAAAATTCTTTGCTCGTGTCATCCCAGACAGCCACACCACCCTGTTTGGCGATGAAGGCGGGAATGTCGGCGTCGGTCATGGAGCCTCGGGCAGTCAGGGAGTCATATGCGGCTTTCTCAGATCCGCCACTTGAACTACTGGGACATACCCCCGACAAGTTATATGACCCATTTGCCTTTCTTTCCGTCCAGAAACGGCCATAGGTGGGGACACCGATTTGGATTTTTGCCGGGTCAACGACCGACACCGAGTAGGCAACAATTGCTCTCACCCAGTTATACGGTGCCAGCGGGCCCGACAGTGAATAGTCGTACGCCATGATCCGGATTCGATCTACGAAGGGTGCTATGCCAATCATGTTGTAGACGTAATACCCGGTCCGAGCACTGCAATTTGAACTCATTGAACATGGTGGTGGGATTGTGACAACCAGCTGCTTGCCTTGAGCCTTTAATGCTGTGCCTAGTTCAGTAACGAAAGCTGTCCAGTTTGGCTGGGTTTTGTCCCAGCTGGCACTTCCATCCGTGAATGCGAAAGTTTCGTAGTCCAAATCGATTCCGTCATAATTATTTGACATGACGATGTTCACGATTTCAGCGACGTGGGCGCTTCGCCTTGCCGGATCCGCGAGCAGATTCGCCATTGTGTTTTTTCCCGTTGCATCAGTCATGGCAGGGATCACGGGAATTCCAGCGGCCCTGAGCTGTCCTAGGGCCCAAGCGGAGTTGGCTGCCGCATTGCCGAAATTTGAGTTAAATCCAACTTTTACTCCGTTAGGGCCGCCCTTGGTTGCGGAGTACCAAAATGGTGAAACGTCAACAAAGAGATCACTGTTGGCAACTGCGTTGTTTATTCCCTGTGGCGCACTTTGACTCGACATCCAGTAAGGAATCCAGCCACTGACAATTCGACTGGGTGGAGAATCGGCGAACGCAGATGAAGTGAGGCTCAGGCCTAGCACCGCTGCAAGGGAAAAAACTATGGCGCGCACATAATTGCGTGATCTAGGGGAAGGCACGTCTTATTGTGCGTTATTGCTCCGCATTGATCAAACCGGCGCCCCACCCGGCGTGTCTACGGGTAGACCTAGGCCAATAATCGAGATATTTCTTGGGCGGTCCGTGCGATTCGAGCGCCATATTCAGGCTCCGAGAGCTCCCGTGCAGAAATGATGCCCACACTGGCTTCAAGGACGGTTATCCCGGTCAACGGGACGGCAAGGCCGTGGGTGCCGCCCTCCAGATTGGCAACCACCCATGGTGGGTCAAGTTGTCGACCTGCGGCAGTGCGGGCAGCCAGAATTGCGCGGCCACCGGCACTTCCCTCAAGTGGTGACCGGGTTCCGATTCGCATTGAGACATGCGTATCACTTCGATTTGGTTCTGAGACGAGTGCGACTAAACCGTCATTTGAATCAGCAATCATGAGGTAGGCGGTGCAACCGAGTGCCTCTGCGAGCATGCGTAATGCCGGCCCGGATGCGTCACGCACGAGCGGCTGGATGACGCGGGCCAGCGCTAGAAGCCCTAGGCCAAGCCGACACTTTCCATCAGGTGATCGTCGCAAGAGTGAATGGGCTTCGAGGGTGACAACTAGTCGATACACGACGGTTCGGCCAACGTCCAACTTGTGGCTCAGTTCGGTGACGCTCAGACCCTCAGGGTGTTCGGCGAGGATCTCGAGCACGCCTAATCCACGATCAAGCGTCTGCGAGGTTTCCTTGGTCACGCCACCACCTAACCACTGCCTAGGGCAAAATCAAAGTGCCCCTCGATGTTGAGGGGCACTTTGTTGTGAAAATGAATTAATTTAAATCAGGTTGCTACCTTGGATCAGACGAGCTTCTTGAGCTTGCTGCGCAGCATGAATGCAGCAATGATTTCGTAGATACCAATGATGATCAGCCAAATACCAACGACCAGTGCGAGCGTCAAAAGCGAAATCGCTGGCTGGGTCAAAATTACAACTCCACCAATCAGCATGATCAGCCCAAAGAAAATATTCCATCCGCGGCCTTCTTTGGAATCAAATCCCATGAAAAGGCTCGCGAATCCGCGGAACAGGAATGCAATACCGATAAAGATTGCCAACAATTCAGCGGCATTGATCGCACTACGAATTGCAAAAATACCCAAGATAATCGAAAGTACACCTGTGATCAAAAGGAGAACACGTGTGCCGCCGGTGAGTCCGTGGGCAAAGGAACGGATGATTTCAAAAATACCCGAGATGATCAAGTAAATTGCAAACAAGATTGCAACAACAATGATTGTCTTTCCTGGCCACACCAGCGCCATGATTCCGACGGCGAGGGAAATAATTCCACCAAGGAGAAGCACTCCCCAGCTGCGACCGAGGGCGACCAACATGTTTTCGTCGGCTTCCATTTCAACTTGGGATGTCATTTATTACCTCCATATTCGTGCCTCAATTAGGCCTTGTGCAAACGGCTATACGTTATTCCTAAAATCCCGAAATTAGAGCGTGCCATGCCGCAATTGCCCTAATTAGTTCACTCGTTGGAGGAAATTCTGGGTTTCAGCCCTCTGCGGTGCATCAAATACCTGTTCTGCCGTCCCGGACTCCCACACCACACCTTCTCGCAGGAAGCACACCTGGTCGGCGATCTCCTTGGCAAAAGACATTTCGTGGGTTGCCATAACGATTGTCAATCCGCCCTCGCGCAACTCACGAACGGCGTCAAGTACCTCGCCGACGAGCATCGGGTCTAGGGCTGAGGTGATCTCGTCGAAGAGCATTATTTCGGGTTCCATCGCGAGGGCTCGCACAATCGCCACCCGCTGAGACTGGCCACCTGATAACCGGTCAGGATAATCCTGCGCCTTGGCTTCAAGTCCAAATCGCGTAAGTAACAGCATTGCAATCTCAACCGATTCCTTCTTGGATTTTTTGAGAACGCGAGTTGGACCAAGGGTGATGTTTTCCAATACCTTCATGTGGGGGAAGAGGTTGTAGGACTGAAAGACAATCCCAATCCGACGCCTAATAGCATCAAGATCAGCGTTAAATGCTGTCACGTCAAGTTCGGAATTGACCACAATGCGTCCGGCATCGACGGTCTCCAAAGCATTGATACAGCGAAGCAGCGTCGACTTTCCCGAACCTGATGCCCCGATCAGCACCGTGGCTGAGTGTGCTGCAACATCCAAGGAGATTCCCCGCAGAACGGGATGCGTATCGAAGGATTTCCAGACTCCGTCAACCGTGATGAAGGATTCAGTTTCAGATTGAAGGCTCACGAGACACCCCCCGCCTGCCTCTTGCGGGCCGAGCGAACCTGAATCCAGTCGGCAAAACGAGTCATGGGAATAGTCAGCGCAATGAAAATAAGTGCCGCACCGACATAAGGCGTGTAGTTGAAGTTCGCAGAGGTATCAATTTGAGCCCTGCGCAAAACCTCGATTGGTCCCAGGACTGCGACAAGGGCAGTATCTTTCTGCAGTGAAATAAAGTCATTAAGCAGCGGTGGGGTCACATTGCGTACGGCTTGGGGTAACACAACAAAACGATTCGTTTGGAATGAAGAAAGCCCCAATGAGCGCGCCGCCATGGTCTGACTTGGGTGAACTGATCCGATTCCAGCCCGAAATACTTCAGCCACATAGGCGCCGTAGGAAAGCACCAGGGCCGCTGTTCCCCAGAAAATTGCGTCACTGGGTACCCCGGGGAGTTGCAGGGCGGGCATTCCAAATCCCAAAAGGAAGATGATCAAAATTGTGGGAACCCCACGGAAGATGTCAACGTAAAGCGTTGATAGCACTCGAACCGGTAAAAAAATGGGTGACTTGACGGTTCGCGCTAGCGCAACTAACAAGCCAATAATCAGGATAAGCGGCTCGGCTATCAAGAAAATGCGAACGTTGAGCCAAAAGGCTTGCAGTAGACCGGGAAATGACTCAACAAACTGGTCACCATCGAAAAAAGTTTTTTGTACCGCTTCCCAACCTGAGCTGCGGCCGACCAGTAAAACAATGACGACAACAAAGCCAAGCAAACTCGCAATGCCAATGAGCACATCTCGGCGAGCCTTTTTACGCGAACG
>CAMCYV010000069.1 GCA_945885645.1 Bifidobacterium breve
TCGCCTTCAAAAAAAGTTTCTTAAGCGTGAGAGGGATCGTGAAGAGGGCATCGACATCGCGTCGAAGAAGATGCTCGAAGGTGACCCCGCCGATCGCGTGCAGAACAGGCAGAAACTTCAAATCCCCACTGAGGACGCGATGACGAATATTGGACCGATGACCATCGGTGGTCACGAGGTGGTGCCTGAGATGGAGAACAAGTTCCACGACCCCCGCAAGCCGCAGGGTGGCTGGTGGCGCAGCGCCGCCACGGGTCAGAAGCTGGGTTGGGCAGGGCTGGAAGGTTCGAAACCACTCGCGAGCCCCTTCGGGATCGATGTGGCGCCGTTCGGGGAGCTCTGGCAAGGCCATGTGGTGGCCGGAGAGAAGAAGCGCGAAGTAAGGGCCAAGGCGAAATTAGACGGCATCGGCCCTGACGCCCTCGGTGAACAGCTTGCAGAGGTTAGCGAGCAGGGCCGTCGCCAAGGCTTTGGAGGTGTAGCAGACGAGGGCATCGTTCAAGCACCGGCGGCTGGCTGGGGCAACATCGGCAAGAAGCCAGGGATGTTCGCCGGAAAGAAGGCCAAGGAGGACTACAAGCAGAAGGCCAAAGCTATCGACCCTGTCATCGACGATGCTTGGGGGAAGATGAAAGGCGAGGAGATGCCGTCCTTCATGAAGGGTGTGCCGTACGCCGAGAAGAAGTGGCGGGAGAAGGAAAGGGATCAGCGCGCGTTGGAGGAACAAGAGGCGCTGCGAAAGAAATGGGGCATGGGTGCCGAGAAGCTTCGCGGGCTTTGAGCGGGGTTAGTCAACCTAGGTGTTGAAGCTGGAGTTGGATCGCGCGACTCACAAGGTCGCAACCGGACAAGTCCTCCAATGCTGCGAGGGCATGACGCAGGCGTAGATCATCTGATGCCCAGATGCGACGGGCCAAAACCCTTGCTTGATGCCGGGCCTGCATGGCTGCCACGCCTCGATCTCGAAGGTGCCGCTCGATCGGCTCGAGCAGTGTCTGCCGCTGCACGGCCGGATCGGATTCATCCCAGGCTGCACCAATGATTGTCAAGAAATCTTGATCGTGCGCGTGCCCGTTCGTCGAGGTTGGGCGGGAAGCACGCATTAGTCTCAAGGTTCCCCCGCCGGGAATTGAGTATTCGCCGGAAAGTGCATTGGCCCGCGTGATGTTCTCATCGACGTAGCCATATGCGAGTGCCATGCCAAGTACATCGCGAATAGATCCGTACGAGACGAAACACTCCCCACCAGGAACAGCGCGCCAGGTAGGGATGCACAGAAAGCCGTCATCCCACGTGTATGCAGGTGCCGCAGGGTGATGATTGACGAGGTCGAGCAGGGGCATCAGGTAGGACTGCGGTTCTGCATCGTCCATGGACATTTTGATCGTGCGAGTCTTGATCATTGCAGCTGCATCTGTCGCGGGTGAGAACGCCGGGTGCAGGGATTGAATCATGGCGATCGCTTCCGGATCAGTGATCGTGGCGCGTGGATGGGTTGCACGGAAGTGCTCCCAGGTGTGATTTGCAGCCATCACATCAACGCAGGCATCAAGAACATTGCGTTGCTGCGCGGTAAGTGATGAAGGCGCACCATCGACACGCAACGGAGGTTCGTCTGGCCAATTAATGTCGGTAACCGGTACGAGGGTGTGCTTCGGGATTCGCATTAACCAAGGGTCATCTGCTTCTGACCACACGCTGAGCTGACCGGCTCTCTCGACAATTCGCAGGTGCGGGTTAACCCAGGCGCCCGCGTCCAACAGAAGAGCGAACAATACTTGAACAGCCTCGCGCACCTCGGTGCTCTCGGTATCGACCGTCACTGTCACAGGGCCAATTATGCGCAACGAGTGAACTCATAATCGCGAATCGGGGGCGATTTGGAAAACCAATTGTGTAAGAATCCTAAGATGAGCAAACTTGCATATGCCTTGTTTGTGTCCTGGTGATGTTCGGGAGCCAATCACCTGTGGCTGCGGATAACAAGGCGATTGCCCAACAAACTTCCGGGCGAGCCGTGGTCGTATTCGAAGGCGGCGGCAGCAGCGGCGAGGGCTCGCTTTGCCAAGCGTGTGGTTTTCATTTGGTGGAACCTTTCCCTAGTAGATGAACATCGAACTGCAAGTTTTTACAAATGTCTGAATGCTTAAGTCGTTACATGCTCGTGCTTGAAGCCGGATATGAGACAACGACCGTCACACGTTGACCCGTGGAGACGGAACCCCCCACGACCCAGACCCCTCGTACTGTGTAGCTGCCCTTCAGGCCAAGGCTGCGCAAGTAGGAAGCCACCGCACGTGCACGCGCATCCGATAAAGCTTTGGCGTTGGCCGTCAACTTTTGGCCTCGTGCAAAACCGACCACAGACATTGCCCCGGACTTGCCGGTGCGAGAAACCAGGTTGCGCAGTTGCGATTGTCCTGACCGAGTGAGCTTTGCCGAGCCAGAAGCAAACTGAACGCTGGCGCGCGCCTGCATGATGGCGGGTGCAGCCGCAACGGACTTGACGACCACTCCTATTGATAGCGAGCGCACCGATCCGTCGTTGGCAAAGCCATTGATCTGCATGATCTGCGCACCCGGGGTGAGACCGCTGGGCACGGGGATACTCGCGGAGAAATTACCTGCGGCGTCAGCGGTGAGATCACCCACCAGAGTGTTCGGCAGCAGGTACACCCGCAGAGTGGTACCTGCTTTGAATCCGGTGCCAGCCGTGTCCAGAGTCGGTTCACTGGATTTGATCGCTGCACGTGAAAGCGACCGAACGTTGGTTGTCCTCGAATACAACGTGAGCGAGCCAGGTGTACCCGGTGTGTCCGTCGCACTTGCGTAGCGACTGGCGAGGGAGAGGCTGAAGTCAGGAGTTTGCACCCGTCCCGAGTCAACGGTGAAAGCGACGTTGATCGATTGGGTGGATGAGCCCGACGCTCCGATTGACGTCAGCAGCACAGACGAACTCGGGAGTGAACCCTTCGCCGGAATATTCGGGTTAGCGTCATTGGTAATCGGGTCCAGAGTGAACGGGACCTGGGTGATCGGTGCTGCAGGTGACTCACTCACCGAAGGAGTTGGCGTGCTGTCGCTGCCACCGCCGGCGGGTGCATTTGCGATCCACCGCGCGTACAGAGTGACGCTTGCAGCCGATGAATACGTGGAGCTTCCCGCGGCATAGGCGGTGCCACTGCCGTTCGCGGCAGTGTTCCAGCCACTGAAGGTGTAGCCGGTTTTGACCAGCGTGCCACTGTTAGCCGGAACGCTGAATGCTGTGCCACCTGTAGTGAATGAACCGGCTGAAGGTGCTGATCCACCCGTGGAGACGTTGTCGTTGAATGTCACCGAATAGGTGCGTGACACTGTGGTCATGCTGTTGGGGCTTGCGCCGCCTCCGCCCGATGAACTATTGGAATTTGTGACGTAAGCCTTTTGGTTGTCCGAGGACAGTGCGATACCTGTTGGTCGGTTGAAGCCGGTGACGGTCGACAGCACCGAGTACGAGGTGCCATCAAGAATCATCACGCTGCTCACGCCGGTGGATTGGTTAGTCACGTGGATGGTGTCATCGGAGGCCACGGCGATGCTGAGGGGACTGCTGAAGCCTGTGATCTGCGAGGTGACGGTGTTGGAGCTCAAATTGATGACTATGACGCTATTGGTCCCGTTGCACGCGACGTACATCTTGGTTCCATCTCTGCTGATGGCTGTGCCTGAAATCCATCCAGTCCCGTTGCAACCGCTGGCGGCGTTGAGGTTGCTGATCGTGTCCACAATGGTCATATCCGAGATCTGTACGACGCGAACGGTTCCACTGCTGTTATTCGCCTGTGCCAAATAGAGACGAGTACCGGCCGGGTTGATTGAGATTCCGGATTTAGTTGTTAACCCGGGAGTGGACCAAGACGAAACTGTATTTGTTGCCGTCGCGATCTTCAGAATCCCGTCCGTCGTGCCACTGGGCAGGGCCGGTCCGTTCGCGGTCACATATATATAGGCACCATCTGGGCTGACGGTGATACCGACTGGCTGCGTATAGGCCGGCGAACCGGAATTGAGCGAGATAGTGGTGGTGACGGTGTTCGTTGCTGTATCGACGACCTTAATCGCGTTGTTGCTGGAGTCGACGACGTACACCGCGCTCCCATCGGGGAGTACAGCCACTCCCTGCGGATTATTGAATCCAGTGACGGTCGCTGTAATTCCGGCGGCGTTGGCGGGGCTGACAGCGATGCCACCCAGACCAGCAGACAGGAGACAGGCCACGGCAAACGTGACCGCCGAGCGCTGGAGGGGAATTCTCACCGTGGCAGGGTCCAATGCTTCGCGTAAAAGCGCAAGCGGGAGTTCATCAAAAATGACGGGAATCCGTCATTTTGCTATCCGTTCAGTTTGCTGGTTTTCCTGGAAGGACAGACGATTAATGGATTATGAATCCCTACACTTCACGCCGCCGCCCCGCACGTCTCATTGCCTTCTTCACTACGGTCTTGTTGGGCCTTACGGCGGTGGGCCTGGCCCCGCCGGCGCAAGCTACCACTGCAGGTACTCCAGACACGGCCTTCAACGCACAATTTCTTCCCGCCCCGATTCTGGAAAATACGGTGAATACCACAGTGGTGGCCAGTGATGGTTCAGTCTTCGTCGGTGGTCGTTTCACCGGTGGGCTCAAGAAGCTCAATGCGGATGGAAGCCTCAACACAGCCTTTAACACGAACGTAGCCAACTCACTTTTTGGGTGCGAGGTACAATCGATAGCCCTTACGGCGGGCGGCTCACCTATTGTTGGGTGCGGGTACAACACTGACAATGTTTATCTCAGCAAGTTCAATACCAACGGAACCATTGATGCAACTTTTGCTGCGAATGTCGGCGCCACGCTCAACAGTGACGTCTTCGATGTGGTGGTAAGCAACTCAGGTGAGATCTATGCGGGTGGCTTTTTCACAGGACACCTGAAGAAATTCAGTCTTGACGGTACGCCAAACACCGCCTTTAACGGGGCCGTTGGGAGTAGCCTCGATAACTACGTGATGGATCTAATGGAAATGCCGGATGGTTCCATCCTGGCCGCAGGGGAATTCACCGGCAAGATCAAGAAGTTCAATAGCGATGGCACCACGACGGCCCCTGCGGCGGCGTTCAATACAAGCGTGACGGGAGCGATCCTATTTCAAGCGCGTGCACTTGCACTCACCACCGACGGCTCAATATTGGTGGGCACTCAGGGCGGTGCAAACCTCTACAAGATCAACAGTGACGGCACCTCGACGGGCACCGCTGCAACGTTCAATACGAACATTGGATCATCACTAACTGACTTCGTCGATGCGATTCAGGTCTTGTCAGATGCTTCGATCGTTATTGGTGGACGCTTTACTGAAAAGTTAAAGAAACTCAACAATGATGGGTCCACCACTGGCACATCAGCCACGTTTAACCGAGTGGCTGCTGGATTTTTGTTTCAGGATGTATATGCACTCGCCATTGGCACTAGCGACCGGCTCTATGTAGGCGGTGGCTTCGGGGAGAAGTTGATTAGTTTTAACGCCGATGGATCACGTACCGCCGCCACCGGGGCGTTCAATGCGATTGTGTCCCATCAGCCGGTAGGGGAACTCGAAGTCTTAGCTCGTTCCGGAGATGGCGGCTTCTTCGCGGGAGGCTACGTTTCCGGGCGCATCATGAAATTTGCAAGCGATGGTTCACCGGATTCCACTTTCAACACCAACGTCATCGGGGTAATCAATGCCGTGGTGAGAGCCATAGCGGTCAAGTGTGACGGCTCCTCGCTGGTGGGAGGCGACTTCACCAACCGCCTGAAGATGTTCAATGCTGACGGCACAACGACAGGAGTCGCAGCCACATTCAACACGAATGTGGGCAGCAGCCTCAATAGCAGGGTTTATGAGATAAGTCTGACTAGTGACGGCTCGGTGATGGTGGGAGGCGACTTCACCAATCGCATGAAGATGTTCAATGCTGACGGCACAACAACGGGAACTGCAGCCACATTCAACACGAATATGGGCAGCATCAATGGCAGGGCCACCGCGATAGTTCTGACCAGCGACGGCTCGGTGCTGGTGGGAAGCGAGTCCACCCCTTACTTGAAGAAATTAAACGCCGATGGCACGGGTGATGCATCATTCAACAGCAACGTGACCGGTGTCTTCGACAGAAATGTCAATACGATCTCCTTGGCCAACGATGGATCGATGATCATTGGTGGAGAATTCACCAATAAGGTGAAAAAGTTGAACGCCGATGGCACGAACGCAACAGGTGACGCCGCAACTTTCAACGCCGGCATCACAGCTCAATCGGGTGCCCAAGTAAATCAGGACGTGGAAAACAGTTTGTTGATGAGTGATGGTGGAGTCATCATTGTGGGGGTCAGTAACGTCAACAACGGTTCGCGCCCTACCGTGGCCAAGTTTTTAGGTGCAGGTTTCCCCGCGGCGACAGTCCCCAGTGGTGGATCATGTGTATCCGGTGGTGGATCCGGTGGTGGATCCGGTAGCGAATCATCATCGGACTCAACACCTTCGACGCCAGTCGTGCGAGCTCCTGCAGTCCTGGGGCCGGTGCCACTTGGCACATCCACATTGCCACCCAGTGGTGTGACGCCGGGCAGTTCAGTTCTGCTGGTCAATGGAGTGCCGCAATCGGTGACAGTGCGGCCGGATGCGCCCGTGACATCACAGGCAAAAGGCCTGGTCGCAACCGGTGATGGGTTCACGTTGAAACTGGCGGGTGTTGATGATCGCGGCCAGTCGTTGGGCGTAACAAATGATGCCGCATTGGTGTTGCGCCGGGATAACTCTGCCCTGGTGGAGGGTACGGGTTTCGCGCCTAACAATGACGTGCAGGTTTATATATTCTCCCAGCCTCGACTACTGGGTACGATCAGCACCAATTCCACGGGATCATTCTCAGGTCTAGTTCCGGTGCCCGCGGACCTTGCGATCGGTCCTCACACCATGCAGATAAATGCGTTCAATACTGATGGCACGGTGCGCTCGCTTTCACTGGGTGTGGTGTTGCAAGCGCCAAAGGTCGCCGCTAATCAGAAGACCGCTCGGGCATCGGTTGTTTTCGATGCCGGGTCGGCGCGCCTCTCCCCGCAGGCAAAGAAAGCACTCACCACACTTGCACGTCGAGCCGGTGCAACTGCGACCGGCGGGATGGTCGTGGGGTATGTGCAACGCGATAGAAATTACGCCAGCGACGAGCAGCTCTCCATTCAGCGGGCCAAATCGGTAGCGAAGTTCCTGCGCCTCCAAGGGGTCAAAGGAACGCTGGTCACTCGAGGCAATGGAGCCCTGAGCGGGAGTGAAACCGCCCGCAAAGCCGTAGTCACCGTGCGCTACACGGTGTGACGGCTGTGTCTGACGTTTCACACCTCCCAGGTGGGTCAACACAATTCCCCTGTCAGGCCGCTTGGAAGTTTTCATTAGGATTCAGTCGATCAGAGAAGACTTGCATCCAAATGGCTTAATTGAGACATAGGAGAACTTATGTATTCGTGCAAAGAACTATTCAAAAAGGCCCTAATCGTGGGAATCGCTACCACGGCAGTCTCAACCGGCACCACATCAATTTCAGCCGCCCAAAGCACTGA
>CAMCYV010000070.1 GCA_945885645.1 Bifidobacterium breve
GACTCAACAAACTGGTCACCATCGAAAAAAGTTTTTTGTACCGCTTCCCAACCTGAGCTGCGGCCGACCAGTAAAACAATGACGACAACAAAGCCAAGCAAACTCGCAATGCCAATGAGCACATCTCGGCGAGCCTTTTTACGCGAACGTTCCTGGCGCAGTGGGTCTATATAGACCGTGTCTGCGCCAGGAACGGGAGTGTTC
The DNA here is from genome assembly GCA_945885645.1 of Bifidobacterium breve. Classification (GTDB taxonomy): domain Bacteria; phylum Actinomycetota; class Actinomycetes; order S36-B12; family S36-B12; genus UBA4592. The sequence continues at coordinate 205 of CAMCYV010000070.1, forward strand.
ACGTATTAATCGAGATTAAGTTAATCGCAGTAGTTCGCGCGACTAGTTCGTTTATTCCGTGAAATACGGGGCAGTTGTTCCGGCCAACCAAGCATCTTGGATCTCCTGCAGTTCGCCTGAGTCCCTCAATGTTGCGAGTGCCTTGTTGACACATGTAACGAGTGGGTTGCCCTTTTGGAAAAGCAAACCAAACTCTTCGCCGCCAGCGGTTGCCGCAAATTGGCCGACAATCTTGCTGTTGTCAAACTCTGCAGCGGTTACGTAGTAGGCAGTGGGAAGGTCAACAACGATTCCATCGATCTGTCCGTTTTGCAATGCGCTCTTTGCGTCATTCGTGTCATTGAAAACATAAGGCTCAGTGGTTGGTTGGACGACTTCGGTCACGAAATCAAGGCTGGTGGTACCCACCTGAGCGCCAAGTTTGGCATCCTTGAGTTCAGCAATCGTTGTTGCTCCAGCGATGGGCGAGTCGTTAAAGGCCACAACTGCTTGGTTCACGGTGTAGTAGCCGTCAGAGAAATCAACAACCTCAGAGCGTTCCGGGGTGATTGAGATTTGATTGATGTCAAAGTCAAAATTCTTGTCACCGGGTGCGTAGGAAGAGTTAAAAGGCACAACTTCCCATTTAACATCTGTGGGCGCAAAACCCAACTGTGAAGCTACGGCGTAGGCAACAGCGGATTCAAAACCTTCACCGTTTGTGGGATCGTCATCGACGAAGTAAGGGGGATACGCAGGTGTATCGGTACCAATTGTCAGCATTCCTGGACTGATGGTCGTGAGGTTCTCAAAAGCACACTCATCGGTTGCGGCGCTTTCGGCGGCGCTTTCGGCCACTGAAGTTTCTGCGGTGGCAGTTTCAGCAGCAGTGTCATCACTTGAGGAACAAGCCGATAGCAATAGGCCTGCTACCGCTAGAGATGCAACGCTCGCTAAACGAATTGATTTTCTCTGCATTTATTTTCAATCCAATCACAAATAGTTAGTTATATTGAAATGTCGCGCTGGTTTGCGCTGACAAAGTCTCTCACTTGTTTGACCGGTGCTATGCCTAGCCCCTCTATTCGCCACCCTTGGGGAGAGACTTGTGTATTTTTTCGCAATCTGGACAAATGGGGAACTGGGAAGGATCCCGATTAGGGATCCATTTCTTGCCACACAATGCCTTGACCGCCGAGCCTGTGACAGCACTTTCAACGATCTTGTTCTTCTCAACATAGTGAGCGAACTTCTCATGATCACCATCGTCAAAATTCGAGGTTCGTTCTTCGGTGAGGACGCTGCCAAGCTCTTCTAGCTCGGGTGTTGCAAGTGGGGCTGAAAGTGGGGTGCTCATGGCATCAGTCTACTTTCTTGGCCTTCTATTCAACCGGATACGCAAGATTTGCGTTTTCTGGCTATACCCCCTAGGGTATAGGTATGGCTACCGTTGATCTAACAGAATCCAGTTTCTCCGAAACCATCAAAGGGAGTCCGATCGTCTTCGTTGACTTTTGGGCTGCATGGTGTGGACCTTGTCGCAATTTTGCACCCGTATACGAGAAAGCGTCAGAGTCCCATCCCGACATTGTTTTCGCCAAGGTGGACACCGAGGCTGAGCGGGGTCTTTCGGGGAGTTTTGACATCTCGTCTATTCCGACCCTCCTGGCGATCCGCGATGGTGTTGTCCTTTACTCGCAGGCCGGTGCACTCCCCCAAGAAGGACTGGACAACTTAATCGCAGCTATTCGCGACGTAGACATGGAAGCGGTTCGGCTGGAAATTGCGAAAGCAAATGAATCAAAGAGTCAGGACCTAAGAGCGGAGTAGAGGACCAAAGTCCCGCCTAAAGCAGTCTCGAACACGCCCTAAAATAGTGAAAACGCCATGTCGAAGCTTAGTGTGAACACTATATTGAATTAAACAACAAGGACCTGAGAGGGGATTGAACACACATGCCACAACAACCGCTCGCACAGGTACCGTTGGATTCCAAGTGGCACTGGCAGGAACTTGGCCACTGCCGCAATGCGGACCCGCTGCTGTTCTTTCACCCACAAAATGAACGCGGCTCCTCCCGCTCCCGCCGAGATCAGTCAGCGAAACGAGTGTGCGCCTTGTGCACAGTCCGGTTGGAATGTGCCGACTATGCAATCCGGGCCCGTGAACCATTTGGCGTGTGGGGCGGTTTAAGTGAAGATGACCGCGAAGCCATTCATCGGAAAATTGAGCAGCCAAGGGGATCCCATCTCACGAATGTGCGGGGAAGCGGTATCGCTGCGGCAAAAGAATTGGTCAATGAGGCGATCTCTGAAGAAGCATTGGGGATCTCCCATTTCTCGGGGAGTTAAGTCAGACTCCTAGACTTGGTGAATGAATGCAGATCTCACGGCTGATCACGTCCGTTCACTCGGCCTTACCGGGCGGGACTTTTTACGTGAACTTGATTTCACCGCCGTTGAACTGAATTCATTGCTTGATTTGGCAGCCCGCCTGAAGCAGTTGCGCAAGCAGGGCAGTGAACCCGCATTACTGCAGCGCAAGAACTTGGCTGCGATCTTTGAAAAGACGTCAACTCGCACCCGCATCTCATTTAGTGTCGCTATGGCTGATCAAGGGGGGAACACCACCTTCCTTGACGGAGCATCAAGCCAAATAGGTCACAAGGAATCCCCCGCTGACACGGCTCGCGTCTTGAGTCGTATTTTTGATGCAATTGAATTTCGGGGTAGCGAGCAGGCCGTAGTTGAAGAACTCGCCCAGCACTCATCAGTGCCGGTCTACAACGGATTAACCGATCAATGGCACCCCACCCAAATGCTTGCTGACTTTCTCACGATGCGCGAGCACCAGAGCAATCCCCAGGAAAGACTGTCCTACTGCTACCTCGGTGATGCGCGAAACAATATGGGAAATTCACTGTTGATCATGGGTGCAATCATGGGTGCTGATACCAGGATTGTGGCTCCCAAAGTGCTGTGGCCGGATCACAGCGTGATCGATCAAGCAAACGCACTAGCGCAAGCGAGTGGCGCCAAAATAACCCTGACCGAAGACATCACTGAAGGTGTTTCAGGCGCAGAGTTTGTACACACCGACGTGTGGGTATCCATGGGTGAAGCCAAAGACGTGTGGCAGGAGCGCATTGAATTACTCAAGCCCTATCAAGTAAATCAAGAGGTGCTTGACCTAGCCGCAAGCAACGCCAAAGCGATGCATTGCCTTCCGGCTTACCATGACACCAAGACGGTGATTGGCGCGCAAATTGCCCAAGAGTTTAACCTCCACGGTGGAATCGAAATCACGCATGAGGTTTTCGAATCCCCCGCGAACATCGCATTCGATCAAGCAGAGAACCGCATGCACACGATCAAATCAATCCTCGTTGCAACCCTTGCCTGATTAGTTAGGCGCTCTTCAACCGATCGCGCAACCCTTGGAGTTGGTTGCTGAGTTCGGCAGGAACTCGATCACCGAACTCTGCGTAATACTCCTGGGTTAAATCGGTTTCAGCCAACCACGACTCAGTATTGACAGCAAAGAGCTCAGCGAGCTTTTCCTCTGACAGGTCAAGGCCGACTGTGTTCAATGCGCCCGCTGCTGGAATCCGACCAATGGGAGTGTCAACCGCTTCGGCCTTGCCACTGAGTCGATCAACGATCCACTCGAGCACCCGGGCGTTTTCGCCGAAACCAGGCCAGATGAATTTGCCATCGGCGTCCTTGCGGAACCAGTTCACGGAGTAGATACGTGGCAGTTTGTCTGCGCTGGTGAAACCACCAATCTTGAGCCAGTGACCCCAGTAGTCTGCCATGTTGTATCCGCAGAATGGCAGCATGGCAAAAGGATCCCGACGCAATGCGCCAACGGTTCCTTCAGCAGCGGCAGTCTGCTCGCTGGACACGGATGAGCCAACAAAGACGCCGTGGGCCCAGTCAAATGCTTCAGAGACCAATGGAACGTTGGTTGCGCGGCGACCACCGAAGAGGATTGCATCAATTGGGACACCCGTTGGGTCTTCCCAGTTAGGGGCAATTGATGGGCACTGGCCTGCAGGAACCGTGAAGCGCGCATTTGGGTGGCTTGATGGTTCGGCTGAGGCAGGTGTCCAATCATTGCCTTTCCAGTCGATGAGGTGATCGGGAACTTCATCGGTGAAGCCTTCCCACCAGATGTCTCCGTCATCCGTCAACGCAACGTTGGTGAAAATCGAGTTACCGACAAGTGAGCGAACAGCGTTTGCGTTCGTGCTCATACCCGTGCCGGGTGCAACACCAAAGAATCCGGCTTCCGGGTTGATTGCGTAGAGACGACCATCTTCGCCAAATCGCATCCAGGCGATGTCATCTCCGATTGTTTCCACTTTCCAACCCGGAATTGTCGGCTCCAGCATTGCAAGGTTGGTTTTTCCGCAGGCAGATGGGAAAGCAGCCGTAATGTATTTAACGTCATTCGCTGGTGATGTCAGTTTCAAGACCAACATGTGCTCAGCCATCCAGCCTTCGTCACGAGCCATTGCTGAAGCAATACGTAATGCGAAGCACTTCTTGCCGAGCAATGCGTTGCCGCCGTAACCGGAGCCGTAGGACCAAATCTCACGGGTCTCAGGGAAATGAACGATGTACTTGGTGTCATTGCACGGCCAAGCAACGTCAGGAATTGAATTGCCTGCTGCATCAACTAGTGGGTAACCGACCGAGTGCACGGCGGGAACGAATTCGCCGAACTCGCCAATTTCATCAAGTGCGGCCCGACCCATGCGTGTCATGAGCTTCATGTTCACAACAACGTAGGGTGAGTCGGTAATTTCGACGCCCAGTTGGGCAATTCGTGAGCCGAGTGGTCCCATCGAAAATGGAATGACATACATGGTGCGACCGCGCATTGCACCCTTCATTAGGCCATTCAAGGTTGAACGCATCTCGGTCGGTTCCATCCAGTTGTTGGTGGGACCTGCATCGATTTCGCGTTGGGAACATATATATGTGCTGCTTTCAACACGAGCCACGTCACTTGGGTTTGAACGGGCGAGGAATGAGTTGGGACGAAGATCTTTGTTGAGTCTGATCATGGTTCCCGAATCAACCATTTGGTTGGTCAAACGCGTCCACTCGGCTTCAGAGCCGTCACTCCATTCAATGGCGTCCGGCTCCAACAAGGTGGCCATCTCGTCAACCCACTCGAGGAGTTGTTTATTTTGAGTTGGTGCTGAAGCAAAGTCGAGACGAGCGGCCATGGGATCACTTCCTTGCGATGGTGGGCGAGCAGATTTTTTCGTTGTCTAAGGATGCACCTTCATGGCCAATTTCGCCACCGAACCGAGGGTGATCTACCGCACGTGTGACTAAGGGCACACGAGGAAGGGTTCCCCCTATGACCTAAAGGCCATTAGGCCAATGAGAGGAACAACTTTTCGAGCTGCTCCCGGGTCATCGGGGCAGCATCGCCTTTCTCAAAACACTCCTGCATCCCGGCCGCGACGACTTTAAATCCGGCTCGATCCAGCGCTTTGGACACTGCCGCTAGCTGGGTAACTACCTCGGTACAACCCCGACCGGTCTCAATCATGTTGATCACGCCATCGAGTTGACCCCGAGCACGCTTGAGCCGGGTGAGCACCTCGGTGTTGATCTCTGGTTCAAGGTTCATAGGGAAAGACTACCCTCTGTGCTACATACCCGCAGGGGTATCCCTGCACGGGCATAGACTCGAGCCCATGAGCGAAAAAGAGCAACATTCACATGGCAAAGGCGTTCAACGCGAACTGTCGGAAATTTCCCGAAACTTGCGAGCGATGATTCCCGAGACCTACGCGGGCTTTGGAGCCCTTCACACAGCAGCCATGAGTGAAGGTGCCCTTCCCACCAAGACAAAAGAACTCATCGCCCTGGCAATTGCCGTTGTTGAGCAATGCGACGGATGTATCGCCTCGCACTCGCGGGGTGCGGCAAAAGCCGGAGCAACAAAGGAAGAGGTGGCCGAGGCAATCGGGGTCACTTTTCTCATGGCTGGCGGCCCTGCAACGGTCTACGGTCCCCGGGCTTACTCTGCGTTCTGTGAATTCGCGGACCCCAGCGCGTAACTCTGCGCCAGCGGGGCTTTACCCATGGGTGTGAAGATATGAGTGGGAATTTATGAGCGGGAAAATTGCACTGGTGGGAAGTGGTGAATACCTCCCGGTCATGGCTGATCTTGAAGCTTGGCTTCTCGAGGATCGCCCACGCACCTACGTTCAGATCGCGACTGCCGCAGCCCCAGAAGGTGAACGCTCACTCGCGCGCTGGCACCAACTGGGCAAGGACGCCGCCCAACGACTTGATGCGCAACAGGTAATCATCGATATTAAAAATCGGAAAGATGCTGACGACCCAGAGATCATTGGTGCGATTGCCGGTGCAGGACTCATTTACCTCTCCGGTGGGAACCCCCATTTTCTTGCCAAAACTTTACGCGACACCCTGGCTTGGAAAACCATTCTGGAACAGTGGCGTGGTGGGGCATCAATCGCAGGCTGCAGCGCCGGAGCAATGGCCCTTTGCGGGTACGTGCCTAATTTCCGTCACCCGAAGGAGGGTGGCGACTCGGGGCTTGGGTTGATTCTCAATGCGCGGGTCATTCCACATTTTGATCGATACTCCCGTTTCATCCCTGACTTTGTTCTCAAGCCGTTGCTTACCGATGGACAGAAAATAATTGGCATTGATGAGAACACTGCGCTAACAAGTAGCGGACCCGGTGAGAATCACACCCGCGAGTGGAACTTTCGAAGTGTCGGCGAAGGGTCAAGTTGGCGCATTGAGTCTGACCGCAAGTACCGAATAAATAGTCCGATTGATCTGCTAGTTGATTCACTTGGATGAGTACGTAGAGGAATTCCCAGAAACTCAATCATTGGGACGCGGGATCCGTACATTTAAGCCCCGCAGGAGCCGGATCACTAAGTCACAACAATTCGCGGTGGACAACCCCAGAGACTTAACGATTCTCTATGAAGACGCACTTCTTGGTTGGCCAAACTCAGGGACTGCCCTCTACCTTGACATTGGTTTCGGAAATGGAGTTTCAACCCTTCACTTCGCACAAGCCGAACCGCAAGCAGCGTTTCTGGCAATCGATGTCCACACACCGGGGGTTGGTGACTTGCTCTCTGAACTCCACACCCAGGAAATCACGAACGTTCGGGTAATGGAAACCGATGCGCTCGCTGTTCTCGAAAACATGATCGCACCTAATTCCCTTGCTGGTGTTTACACACTGTTCCCCGACCCCTGGCAAAAAGCCCGCCATCACAAACGCCGGATTGTTCAGCAAAGCATCCTGGACCTAATGCATTCGCGCATTACACCCGGTGGTTTTTGGCACATTGCAACCGACTGGGCCCACTATGCACAGAGCATCAGTGAGTTATTCGCTCAA
>CAMCYV010000071.1 GCA_945885645.1 Bifidobacterium breve
GGGCCGAGACTGCCACTAGTCCACCATCTCCTTGAATGAATGCGAATTAAGCCATTGCCACCGAGCCGGAGGCCAAATGATGAAACTTGCCTGCCCCACAACCTTAGACTCTAATACAAACCCACCGCCGGGATCCCCTAGGTGGGATCGCGAGTCTGCGGATTGTGACCGGTGATCTCCCAGTAACCAAAGCTTGCCCTCTGGCACTTGGACATCAAACTGCTGTTCGCTTGACGCATCTCCGGGGTAAAGATAAGAATCCTCGGCAATAGGAATCCCGTTGACGGTTATTTCTCCGGACTCTGAACAGCACACAACACGATCACCGGAAACTCCCACGACTCGTTTCACAAAGTTGCCGGGTTCAGAACTGAAACTATCTTCACCGTCAAAGACCACCAGATCACCGCGTGAGATGGGGTTTGACCAAAAAGCAGTTCGATTCACCAAAATTCGATCTCCTGGATTGAGCGAAGGCTGCATTGATTCCGTGGGAATCACGAAAGGTTGAATAACAAATAAACTGAAAAGCCATAGCAGGAAGACTCCTGCTATGGCGCTCAGAAATAATTTCATTCAGTTAAAACCAGACCCGGCAAACAACTTAACCTTCAGTTATTGCGGCATCCTTAGGAGTCTCGCGCAATTCGCGAATCTTGGCCTTCTTACCCTTCAAACCGCGCAGGTAATACAACTTCGCCCGGCGAACATCGCCGCGACTGGCAACTTCAATCTTTTCAATAATGGGGGTGTGTACGGGGAACTTACGTTCCACTCCAACACCGTAGGAAACCTTACGTACGGTGAATGTCTCACCGAGTCCTGAACCATGGCGACCGATTACCACACCTTGGAACATCTGGACACGAGTCTTGTTTCCTTCAACTACCTTTACGTACACCTTGAGATTGTCACCGGCGCGAAAAGCCGGGACATCGTCGCGGAATGAACTTGCATCTACTGCATCGAGAGTCTTCATGTGTACTTCTTCCTGCCCACGCCATAGGTCATGTGCGGTGTAAATTATTGACAAGATGCTGACTGATCGGATCCCCTATGGCAGATGACCGGTGCGCCTAGCCATCAAAGTGTGCCATATGCCCGATGAACGCGTTTCGCCCCATGGACTTAGTGCGGGGGCTCGGGTAAATCTGATAGGAGATCGGGTCGAAAGCTTTCGGTGCGCGCCTGTGCCTGATCTTTGCGCCATTGTGCGACGCGGCCGTGATTTCCGCTTCGCAACACTTCAGGAACTTCAAGTCCACGCCAGGTGGGAGGCTTGGTGAATACCGGGCCTTCAACGAGGGAGTCAAGCCGCGAGAATGAATCGTCGATCACGCTTTCCGGGTTACCCAGTATGCCGGGGATTAAACGAGTAATGGCTTCGATCATCGCCAATGAGGCCACCTCTCCCCCAGCAAGTACGTAGTCACCAATGCTGACTTCGCGCACCGCACTCCAACGCTGATCTTGTGAATAGTGCACTCCCACCCGCGAATCGATCCCTTCATAACGACCGCAAGCAAAAACCAAATGCTCTTCACCTGCCAAACTCGCTGCAAGAACCTGATCAAATGGCTGCCCCGAGGGAGTGGGAATTATCAGTACTGGATTGCTAACCGCTTGTTCCCGAATTGAATCGAGGGCTTCACCCCAAGCAACAGGAGACATCACCATTCCGGGTCCACCGCCATACGGGGTGTCATCCACTGTTCGATGTGGATCTAGCGCCCAATCGCGTAAATCATGAACCACGATCTGGATAATTCCTTGTTCTTGAGCTTTTCCCAATAGAGACAGGTTTAAGGGGTCCAAGTAGGCGGGAAAGAGCGAAACCACGTCAATCTTCACGTGCTAGATCCTCCGTGAGTAATCCCTCCGGTGGGTCAACCGTGATGATCTTCGAGACCACGTCAACGGTTGGGACGATGCTCTCCACAAATGGAATTAAATACTCCGAACCAGCCTCACCACCAGAGCTCACCACGAGCACCTCTTGGCTTGGTAGGTGAAGGACATCTATTACATGCCCGATGTTTTCTCCAGCGAGGTTTTGCACCTGACAGCCGATCAAATTCGAGTCGTAATACTCGTCACTGTCTTGCGGTACTTCATCTTCGGAGCGCTCAACGGTCAGGATGCTGTTACGCAGTTCCTCTGCAGCACTGCGAGAATCCACACCCAAAAACTTGAGTAAAACCCGGCCACTGTGCCAGTGAAAATCAGAGACGATGAGATCCGAGCCACTTTCGCGCTTCAGGGTTGTGCCAGGGGCAAACCTGAGTTCTGGATCGTCAGTGCGAACTTCGATGGTAACTTCACCGCGAATTCCATGGGGTTTGCCAATTCGGCCAACCGTGAACTGCACGTGGGTTAGCGCTCGGCTGCGTCGAGGAAGTCGATCCTCACTCCGCGACCCTCGTTAATCGCCGAAACGACAGTACGAAGTGCGGTTGCGGTGCGACCCGATCGGCCGATCACGCGACCCATATCGGCCGGATTCACCCGAACGTCAAGTGCTTGGCCCGACTTCCCGCGACGGTCAGCGCGAGAAGTCACGCTGACGTCGTCGGGATTGTCAACAATTCCACGAACCAGATGGGCTAAGGCATCTTCGAGCATTAGGAAGTTTCTTCCTTGGCTGCTTCTTCCTTGGCTGCTTCTTCCTTGGCTGCTTCATCCTTGGGAGAGTCGTGATGGATCAACTCTCCAACTTTTTCTTCGATTGATTCCGCAAGGTGCTCGGCTGCATGGGCTACCGCTTCCACTGCTTCCTCAACCTTTTCTGCTACAACCTCAACAACGTCAACGACGGCTTCGACAGCATCGCTCACTACGCCTTCTGCTGCTTTAACAATGCCTTCTTTAGCTTCTGGTTCTTTCACTTCAAGCTTCTTTGGCTTTGCAGTCTTAGGAGCATTGGCAGCCTCAGTAACTGCTGCTTCAAAGGCCAAAGTCTTGCTTGGCTTGGGTGGTGCTACCTGAAGTGTGCCTTCAGCTCCAGGGAGTCCCTTAAATTTCTGCCAGTCACCGGTCACTTTAAAGATTGCTTCAACAGCAGCGGTGGGTAGTGCGCCGACGCTGAGCCAATATTGCGCACGGTCTGACTTAACCTGCATGATGCTGGGGTTTGATACTGGCTGGTAAATACCGATCTCTTCAATCGCCCTGCCATTGCGCGCGGTGCGAGCGTCAGCAACCACGATCCGGTACTGGGGGGCGTGAATCTTTCCAACTCTTTTAAGCTTGATTTTTACGGCCACGGTGGGCATTTCTCCTCTTATAATGGGTGAAGCGAATGCACTACACGTGGGGACATGTACTGAGTTCGAATCGTGCGGACTTGTTCGCGACCGGTTGAGAGGGACCGACCCCGTTCAATAGCGAACCAATGCTACCCGACCCAGAATTCTTAGATTCCCCCACCCGGGGCTACTGGAGCAATTTTTTGAGTTCCGGTGGAAGTGAACCTAAATCGGGTGGAGATGATGGATCCGAAGTGGTGCCACCAAGCCCTGCACGTTTAGCCGGATTGCCACTACGACCCTTGGCCCCCTTGGCTGGTTTTTGACTCTTGGGCTGCTTCCCCTTGGACTTTTTCCCGCCACCCATGCCCATGCCCGGCATACCCGGCATGCCCGGCATACCTGGCATACCTCCTTTGCCCATCTGCTTCATCATCTTTTGGGCTTGAGCAAAACGCTCTATAAGTCCGTTTACATCGGAAACCTTTGAACCTGAACCCACGGCGATTCGCGCTCTGCGTGACCCGTTGAGGATTTTGGGATCATTTCGTTCGGCCGGGGTCATCGATTGAATAATGGCCGCGACACGATCCAGTTCGCGCTCGTCCACCTGGTCCAGTTGGGCTTTCATCTCCCCCATCCCGGGGAGCATTCCCATGAGTTTGCCAATCGAACCCATTTTCTTAACAGCCTGCATTTGCTCTAAGAAGTCATCGAGGGTGAAATCTTCACCGTCAGCCACTTTTTGGGACATGCGTTCAGCGCTCTCCGCGTCAAATGCCCGTTCGGCCGACTCGATGAGTGACATGAGGTCGCCCATGTCCAAAATGCGGGAGGCCATGCGGTCCGGGTGGAAAACTTCAAAGTCCTCTAGTTTCTCACCGGTGGATCCGAACATGATTGGTTTTCCGACGACGGACACGATTGAAAGTGCGGCCCCACCACGAGCGTCACCGTCCAACTTGGTGAGAACGACAGCGTCGAATCCCACCTGCCGATCAAACTCGAGGGCCGTGTTTACGGCGTCTTGACCGATCATGGCGTCAACGACGAATAGAACGTTTTGTGGCTGCACGGCGTCACGAACACTGGCGAGTTCAGCCATGAGCTCACTGTCAATTGCCAGACGCCCGGCGGAGTCAACAATCACGACGTCATGCACCTTGTCGACGGCAAATTGTTTACCGGCTCGGGCTACAGCGACCGGGTCGCCCACCCCATTTCCTGGTTCCGGTGCAAATGTGGGAACTCCAGCACGCTCGCCAACTACACGAAGCTGATCAACGGCATTGGGACGCTGAAGGTCAGCGGCGACCAGCAACGGGGTGTGTCCTTGCGCAGCCAAGTGCCGGGCAAGCTTGCCCGCCAATGTGGTTTTACCCGAGCCTTGTAGACCGGTTAGCAGAATTACCGTCGGACCATTTTTGGCGAAAACGAGGGGACGTGTCTCCCCACCCAAAATGCCAATGAGTTCCTCATTGACAATCTTGATTACCTGCTGAGCTGGATTGAGGGCACCGGAGACTTCCGCCGACAGGGCGCGAACTTTGACATCAGCACAAAAGGTCTGTACCACCGGCAGGGCAACATCGGCTTCAAGCAAAGCCGTACGAATTTCACGAACGGTGGCATCGATATCGGACTCGCTAAGCCGACCCTTGCCCCGCAGCCCTTTAAATGTGACCGCAAGTCGATCAGACAACGTTGCGAACAAAATTGACTCCTTCAATTCTCAAGCAAACAATGCCCAAGCAGTAACCTAAAGCTTCACCGTCACCCTAGGGTAACGGGCGCACCATCGCGCAGAAGCGCGAGTTCACTTTCGAGTGCCTTAACAAGTGACCGGGCGCTCGATTCGCTCAGTTCTGCACCACCAGCCTCTTTCACGAAAAATACATCAACGGTGTCGACCCCGAGAGTTGATATTTTGGCTCCGACCACTTCCACGCCTTCTCGTGCGATGCAGCTTGCGATTTTATACAGAAGTGCAGGCGCATCGGGTGCCCGTACTTCTAGAACCACTTGGGTCCCCGAAACCCGCTCGATGCTCACCTGGGCCTGCACAGGCGGTGTACCACCGGGCCTCGATGTGCTCTGCAGTGTCCGTTTCGCCATTGCAGCTTCGATATCAAATGTTCCTGAAACACTCCTGTCAAGATCTGTGTACAGAATCTCCTGCGCCGGTGGATCTCCAAATAATGGGCGTACGTACCATTCCTGAATCGCACGTTCGCCCAACGTCGAAATCTTTGCAGCACGTACAGCAAGTCGATTCATGGCCAATATCCCAGCAACTTTTGCTACGAGTCCAATTTGATCAGGTGCACCGACTGTTATTCGAAATCCGTGATCTTCGCGCGTAATTTCCAAGAAAAGTCCATCCTGGTTAGCGGCTCTTAAGTGAATATCGGTGACTTCAACTGGTTGGAGAAACCGAGCCCCACCGTTGAGATGCAATCGAACCCTTCCCGCTAAGTCCTTAAGGAGGCCTTCCCTCCAGCGGGACCTTAATGACGGCCCGGTGGCCCGCGAGTCGGCCAGGCTCAATGCCAGAAGCAGATCAAGTGCTTGCGTATCGACAACTTTGGATGCAATGTCGATTATGACTTCTGGGTCATCTAGATCCCGCTTGGTCGCAATGTCCGGTAACAATAAATGGTGTAGAACTAGTCGTTCAAGGATTTTTGTATCAGATAAATCAAATGCCATTCGTGGAGCTATCACGCGCGTCATTTCGGCACCAATTTCACTATGGTCACCATCTTGGCATTTTCCAATGTCGTGTAAAAACGCTGCGACCAGAAGCAGGTCGGGCCGCTCAACGGTGCGCACGAACGACTGGGATTGCATAACACACTCAATCAAGTGTCGATCGACTGTGAATTCATGTAGAGCATTAAATTGCGGCGCGGAACGAAGGATGCTCCATTCGGGAAACCACTTTTCAATAATTCCGTGCTGGTCAAGAGCTTCCCATGTGGTAAGCAGGCCAGAACCCGAACCAAGCAACGAGACAAAAGATTCGCGCATCTCGCGATCCCATGGCGTGCGAGTCGAAACTTCGCGCTCAAGTAAATATGGTGATATCGGCTTTTGGGTGAGCGCCGACGCTCCTGCAATTCGAAGCAGGAGTCCCGGGTCACTGGCAAGATCAGCATTTCGCGCCAGCGTTATCTCACCTCCGGAGTCGATTACCCCTTGGGCCAGTGGCTCGCGAATTTTTCCTGATGAGCCTCGTAATCCAGAAAACAGTTGCCGAATATTGGGTTTCTCTTGATGGAGTAACTCATTGATGCGGTACCACGTCAACTCACTCGTGTAGGCAATTTTGCGGCTGGCTAAGTAAATTTCCCTGAGCAAGGTTTCAGCGTCCGCCAGCCCCATCTCCAGCGCAACCGTGGACTGAGACTGCATATGCAAACGATCACCATTTAACGACAATGACATCGCATCGCGTACATCAAGGAGAAAATCCTTGGCAACCTCCCACTCGGTTCGCGGAGTGTCAACTAACCAAGTGGAGCCCAAATGACTCACGATTCCCGCGTCGCGGATCCCTCCATAGGACTCTTTGATATTAGGTTCAAGTAACTGAAAAAGTTCACCGTGAGTCTTCCTACGCTCGGCAACCAAATGTGACAGTTGTGGAAGCACGCTTTTCGCATTTGCGCGCCAGTCGTGATGAATAGAATTGCGTAGCTCTCTTGCCAATTCCTCATTTCCCGATATCGCGCGTGTGTCGAGTAACCCGGTAAATGCTTTAATGTCTCCGGCTGCCACTTTCCGCGCGGTAGAAATAGTTCGCACACTGTGATCAAGGTCAACACCGGCATCCCAGATGGGGTACCACAAGGACTCGGCGACCTCATCTGGAATTACTCCATCTTCGTGGATGAGGACGAGATCCAAGTCACTGCTTGGTCCCAACTCTTGGCGCCCGTAACTCCCCACTGCAACAAGAGCAAAGCTCTTATCTGAAGCCTTGCTACTCATGATGGCTTGTTCAAACAGCGTGCTTAACCACGAATCGAAAGCATTACTCAATGCCAAGCGGTGCTCAGGGCCACTTTGCCCAGAGCACCGCTTAATGGATTTAGGATTCACGGAGTTATTTGCCGCGAACTACAGAGCATCTGCGCCACGTTCCCCTGTTCGTACCCGGATCACTTCTTCAACTGGAGTTACCCATACCTTGCCATCTCCAATTTTGCCCGTATGTGCTCCCTTAGTAATCGCATCGAGGACCTCGTCCAGCCGATCGGAATCAAT
>CAMCYV010000072.1 GCA_945885645.1 Bifidobacterium breve
ACCGGTATCGGCGCGGCCGTTGCCCACACCCTTGCTGCGTCATGCTCCGTGATAGTTCTCGTTGGTCGCCGACAGGATCGACTTGACGCAATGGCCAGCGAACTCAAGACTTCACACCCCGGTATCACCGTCCATGGACAAAGTGTGGATCTCACCGATATTGATTCCGTGACCGCATTTATCGAGTGGGCGCACCAAGAACTGCCTCAGGTCAACGTCGTGGTTAATAATGCAGGTGCAGCTCAACCACAAATTGAGCTGGGGCTCGTCTCCGTGGCCTCGGCCTGGGAGGCCACTTGGCGCGCCAATACATTGAGCTCGGTTCTGGTCACCGAGGGTCTGAAAGACCTTCTTGCCCGGCCTGGCGGGCGCATCATCATGATCGGTTCATTTGCGGCTGAACTCGGTACCGGCAGCCCGGCCTACGCCTCAGCCAAAGGAGCGCTTGCGGCTTATGCGATCTCATTGATGCGCGAACTTGGCTCGCAGGGCATCACTGCAAACGTCGTGGCCCCTGGATTCACGGACGGGACCGAACTGTTAGCAGGTCGGATTTCTCCCGAGCGAAGAGAACGACTTCTTACGAGTATCTCTGCACGCCGACCAGGCACCCCCGAAGAAATTGCAAGCCTCGTCGGTTATCTCGCATCACCGCTGGCCGGATTCATCAACGGTGAACTCATTACCGCTAATGGCGGAACCTACCTTTCGGGCTAAATGATTTCCGTGATTGACTAAACTTCGACACAATACCGACCCGACAAAACAAGGAGTGGCATGAGTGCTTTTGACGAAACAGATCTCGCTCGAATCGAAGTGGCGAATGCCCTATTCGCAGCTTGGTCAAGTGGCGACCTGGATGCTCCACGTGCCTACCTCACCGATACTCCAGTGTTGTGGGACAGCATCGGTGGACTCAAAGAAGGCTGGGATGCCATTCGCGAATATTTCGGCCATGGCCTCCAGCGCTACCCTGACCTGAGCCTAGTTCCGACGGGTGAGTTTTGGTCACGCCCAGACGGACTCGCGATGCAATGGACATTGAGTGCCACCGTTATCGATGACAGTCTGGGCGCTGAACATCTCGGAAAAAAGTGGTCAGCACCTGGTTTGTCATTCCTCGTGTTCGAAGGTCTCAAAGTGGCCTCCGAGTATGACTATCACGACAATGGCGCGCGTCAGCGTTCACTCGAATCTAGCTGAGCACGTTATTTTTCGGCAGAGGTCCAGCGTTCCAATAATCGTGAGTGCAGCTCTTCTACCTGCCGGGGTGTGATGCGATTTTGTGTCACGACGCGTCGATAGAGGAAAGGTGCGACAAGGTCCTCAACGCACTGTGCAATATCAAGGCGAGGATCAATCAAACCTTCCTTCTGTGCTCCACGAATGATGGAAGCAGCGCGCGAACGAGTCTGTGAAAATGCTCGGCGGTGCACCTCCGCAAATGCATCGTCGCGCCAAGAGCCTTCGATCAAAGCCACCAGCATCGCGGTATAGGTCGGGTCATTAAGTCGGCGCGCGTAGTCGACAAGATAGTCGTGCAATCCCGTGCGTGGGTCTGCGCCAAGATCGAGGGACTCTTGGTGCATCAACTCATCAAATGCCTCGCAGGCCAGTGCGGCCAAATCGGGCCAGTTGCGATAAATAGTGCTTCGAGCGATACCCGATTCGGCAGCAATTCGGTCGACGGTCAAGCCAACTAGCCCCTCTGAGACCAGGACCTGGCTAACGGCTTGGAACACAATTACTCGCGTTCGCTCAAATCGTGCATCGGTCATGCGCAGGTAATCTCCGTTAGCTGCGAGAGGAATCGCAGGTGCACTGCTACTCCAATTGATAAGTGGTCCGTTGTTCGACGCGGTCCTTTCTCAAACACCGATCGCGCACTCAAGTTCACACAAGCACCTCGATAGTGATTGAAGGCCAACCACTGCTGCCACTGCTGATCCGTGTATTGGATTCCAGCAACTTTTACCAAGCGTGCTTTCCATGAGTCTGCATCCATGATTCGTCGCCCTCGAATGAGTGCGAGATAAGCCCAATCTTCTGCCGCGTCTCCTACGTGGGCGAACTCCCAATCGATTGTGGTTAACCCTCGCTCAGGATCAAATAATGCATTGCCGGGACCAGCATCCCCGTGCACAATTACTGAAGGGCCCGTGGGTTCCAAGTGCTCATGCAGCCACTCTGCGCCATGTTCAATCAATGGGGACTCAGGGGCGTGCTTGCGGTACATGTTTCGCCAGTACTCAATGTTGTCGTGGACAACACTCTCCGCATTTCGATTCGATGGATCGAGTATGTCAATACGGACTTGGTGTAGTTCAGCAACGGATGTAATGATGTCGTCGAGACCTTGGTCATCAAGTCGAACAACACCGGGAACCGCTTCCATGATGAAAAATGGTTGTCCTAAAACAGCGCCACTTTCTTCGACTGCAAGGACTTCAGGGACAGCGTGCCCAACCGTATGGAGTGCTCGCATTGCTTTCACCTCGGTGACGGTGTCGGTGCCAAACATCCCACCTTGTTCGATTCTCACGATAACGGAATGTGGGACTCCGTCGAGAATCAGATTCACCCGCCACATGCGGCGCGAGAAGCCCCCACCGATCACTTCGGCGTCCACGATGCGCACATCTGCGCCCCTTTGTTGGGCAAACCAGGCTGCCACCGCACCAACTTCAGCCGACGGCACAGGTACTAACGCATGCACGATGCTGGTGTCATGACTGGTAAATGCGCCCATCAAGGGTGCCGCTGCAACAGCGTCACTTGCTAGCCACTCGTTAAGTTCTGCCACCGAAACTGCATCAGACGCAAGCCGCAATCGTCGCGATGGCCAAGGATCCTGGCCTCGGTTATTCACGTATTCGGCGACCGCTGCCCACTGTGCGGCAGAGCCCAGTGTGGAATCTGATTCGCCATCTGTGATTGCCTGCCGGATGAGCGTTTCGTCGACCCAGTCCTGCATCAGCGTCCTCGCACTGCATTTGCGATCTGTGCCTCAAGTGCAAAGTCGTAGCCGGCTCCCCACACTGGATCTGAGAGTTTGTCCGGTGCGTCAACTAACGGTGTTGTGCAGAACCAGTCATATGTTTGCGTGTACCCGTCATGGAATCCGCGATCTTGGGTGAGCCCGAAAGATGCGGCTTTGGCTACCGAAAGAATGCCATGGTGCTTCACCCCGAAAAGGTGACCATAAATGGGTTTTTCTTGGGTAAAGTCGGTCGGGAGAACGACAATGTCGGGCTCAATACCAACGATTTGCGCGAGGGTTTCGGTAAATGCTCGTGCCGATGCGCCTTCGCCAGTGATGTTAATGATTTCTCCACGCACCGCAGGCAGCTCGGCCATCTCTAGCAAATTACGGCATAGGTCATCAACGTGTCCGTAACTTGTTGTGACCAGTCCCTCATGTGGCAAAAGCACAGGAAGTCCTCGGCGAAGCCGAAGAAACATTGCGGTCTCCATGTCGTGGATGTTGTTTTCCGGCCCGTAGATCGCGGCCGGTCGGGCAATTGAGCCAGGGAATCCCGTGCTCGCAAAGCGCTCGAGAATCGCTCGCTCAGCATGTGCTTTGAATCCACCGTACGTGGTGATCGGTTCACTCGTTTGCGCGTTAGTTTCGGTCCACGGCATTACGCCGGTGGGCTCATAGGCCATAATCGATGAAACGAATACATACGCGCCGACACTGCCATCGACCATGGCGAGAAGTTCTTCGAGCTCGCCACCTCCTGCGGCCATGACGAACCCGGAGACATCGATCACCGCATCCCACTGGGACCCGTCTAGGGCTGCTCGCATGGATTCCGTGCTTGTTCGGTCACCCACCAGCCGCTCGACACCGGGAGGCAAGTCACCTGATGTCTTTCCACGATTTAAGACTGTGGCCTGATGACCCTCCCGAATGAGTAAATCCACCATGCGGCGCCCGACAAAGGTGCCACCACCCAAAATGAGAATTTTCATGCCTCCGACCTTACAGGACATTTTGTCTCACAGTCATTCGGTGTGCGATATAATCCCGTTATGACAAATTCCGGCCCACTGACGAAGATGGATGAATACCCGCGGCATCAGATTGGTGGCACCTTTGACAGTGTTCAAAGTGACTCGGTCCATTGGAATGATGGCTTCTACTTCACCCTCGGCGACGAAGCAACCGGTACGACTCTGTTCGCTGCGATCCGGCTCTATCCCAATACGGACGTGATGGATGGCTTTGCCTGCGTGACTGTTGAAGGACGTCAGCACAACATGCGTGTCTCACGCCGTCTACGTCCACGCATCGACGACATTAGTGTTGGACCATTGTCGCTGACCATCATTGAACCACTCCAAACTTTGAAATTGGAGTGCGTGGACAACGAATATGGAATTACATTTGACCTTGTATGGGAGGGTCTCCACCAGCCTTACCTTGAAGATCGAATTGTTCGCTATGCCGGTGGCCGCAAAGTTTATGATCGCACGAACTTTGACCAATGCTGCTCGGTTACAGGCACTATTTCGATTCCAGGTCACACTTTCAATGTTAATGCCGACACGTGGGTTGGGGTTCGCGACCACTCGTGGGGCATGGGGCGCACCGGCGGTGCCTCATCCGGTGCAATCGCTCCCGACAATTCGCGCGACCCACGTCGTGGATTCGCGATGCGCCAGTGGACCATGGTGCGAATGCCTGATCGAGTTATGTTCTGGCAGTTTCACTTACAAGCCGATGGAAGTTTTGATCCATTGGAGGCTGTCGTGATTCCATTAGATCCGAGTCAACCGCAATGGTCCTATGTGGATGCCGAAGCGAGCGCGGTGCGAGTCCAGGGGTTACCGCGCGCCGAAGCAGCGCACGTGAACCTAACCCGCCCCGATGGAAAGATTGATCGGTTCGAACTCACTTCAGTGAGTTCACCCGTGTATTTGCAAGGCGGTGGTTACCACGACGGTTTCACTGATCGACTGGGCCGCGGCGTGTATCGGGGGGAGGATTTCCACGAAGGTGAAATCTGGGATGTAACGCACCCAATCGAAGTTGGCGATCCGGGCGGCTGGTTCCGACAACGGCCCGATGCATGGGCTGAACAATTTGCTACCTGCGTCAACCTGGATGACCCCACCGATCGTGGCTTCGGGCACCTTGAATGCGTCCTGGCGCCGTGAGCGACAAAGAGGTTGCGCGTCTGATCGATGAAAGCAATATTCGGGCTTTAGCAGCCACCTACATGCGCGGACTGGATCGACTCGATTCGAAACTCCTACGAGCAGTTTTTGCCGATAGCGCGACAACCCACTACGGCGCTTTCACCGGAGGTCCCGATGAGATGGTGGCAATGGCCATGAATGCCTTGGGTGCATACCGCACAACCCAACATTTTCTGGGGCAGATCAACCTGTCAATTGATGGAGACGCAGCCACGGGAGAGGTGTACTTCCAAGCTTTTCACCAACACGCCACGGAGAACTTTGACCGGTTTATCTGCGGACGTTATATCGATCGGTACGCCCGCCTAGATGGTTCCTGGTTCATCACCCATCGCACCGAGGTGGTCGACTGGACCCGCACGGAGCCGACCGCTGAGAACTACTTCACTTCGCGTCCACAGACCGTGCGTGGAACCAGGGATAGAAGCGACCTCAGTTACCGCCCGCACGAAGCATGAACTAATTATCCCGCTGGGATTTAGGCTTCGATCGGGTAAAACTTTTGAGCTCGGTCAGAGAGGGTTTCTTTACCCGCATCAACGACGAGCACAGCACCATTCATGAACTCAGACTCGTCGCTGGCCATGAAAAGTGCGGCATTGGCCATATCTTCGGGTTTTGGTGCCCGACCGCCAACATATTTTGAGGACAGCCGTTCATAGGCTCCTTCGAGATTGTCAGGGTCACCTGTCACAACGCCAGCGGTGAGGGAAGACAGCGTGGCGCCCGGACACAGGGCGTTCACCCGGACCCGGTGGGGGGCGGCTTCTACCGCGACCGACTTCGTGAGTCCGATTACCCCGTGCTTTGCCGTCGTGTACGCATGAGCCCCAAGACCGCCCTGGACACCGGCGGTGCTCGAGATATTAATGATTGATCCCGACCGCTGCTTCCGCATTATGGGGAATGCATGTTTGGTTCCTAGGAAAACACCCGTCTGCAGGATCGCAATTGTGCGCTCCCAATCAGCTAAGTCGGTTGACTCAATTGAGCCGGTGACACCAACGACACCGGCGTTGTTGATCATTACGTCAAGTGAACCAAAGTTCGTGATACAGGCGTTAATCGCAGAGACGATGTCGCTTTCACTTGTCACTTCTGTTCGAATGAAGAGGACGGAGTCGCCCAGCTCAGCGACTAGTTTTTCTCCTGCCACGACATCAATGTCAGCAATGACGCATTGGGCGCCTTCGGCAACAAATCGCCGAACGATTCCTTCACCGATTCCACGCGCTCCTCCCGTAACGACTGCGGCCTTACCGGTGAGTCGATTCATCAGTGACCATCACTGAGGGTGAGACGTTGGAGCATGGTCAACGTTGACTCGTCGCGACCCACCGCACCAGCCGCAATAATCTGTCGGGTTTTCATCTTCCAACCCTCCGGACTTTTGTACCAGGTGTCCACGTACCGCCCGTGCAACGTCCATTCCTTACCTTGTGGATCGCGATGCCAAGCCGTAACCACACTCTCCGTGTTTGCATTGTCTGTGCTGGTGAAAGTGATGGAGATATTTGTCACCACATGGGAGGTCTGCACATATCGCTGATAAGCGCTCTCCCAGGCCGCGCGCAATGCGTCATGCCCTTCAAGCCAAACACCCCCACTGAAGTTCACCCGGCAATCAGGATGGAACACGGTTAATTGTGTTTCAATGTCAGCCATGTCAGCTGCCTTGGCGTACCGGTACATCAGTTGCTCGATATCGAAGCGATCGGGGATTCGTAATCCGTCGAGGCGGGCACTGCTCATATTTCCTTCTTTCAGTGGTCGAGTCGATTTTTAGTCTGGGCGAGCGGCTGCGAGAACCGAGCCCAGGCCCTCGGCGATTTGGCGGGCTGTGAGAAATGGGTCTTGTGCCTTTAGTTCAGATGAAATAACCTCAATGGAGAAAGTGGAGTCTGCACGGTGCGCATTTCGTTCTCTGAAAAGTCCGACAAGGTCAAACTCCCCCAGTCCTGGGATTCTTCGATTGCGCAAACAATCCTCGCGAAGATCCTCGGGGTATTCGCACACTAGTGTTCCGTCGTTGATCTGTAGTGTTGAAATATATGGCCACAGGTCATCGAGGTGGGATAATGGCAGGTTATTGCGATACAGGTGCCAGATATCCAGACACATCGAGAGATTGGGCCGATCTGCTAAACGGATTATCGATGCAGCGTCTGCAGGGGTTTTCATATTTGTGAATGGCAATGGTTCCAGAACAACATCGACATTCCACTGCGCGAATCGGTCAGCTAC
>CAMCYV010000073.1 GCA_945885645.1 Bifidobacterium breve
TACCTTGCGGTGATTTACGGCGGCATGGTGGGTGGTTTCGCCGGAGCGTGGTTCACCATAGGCACGGTGGGTCGTTTCGACGAAGGAATGACCGGTGGAGCCGGTTTCATCGGCCTTGCAGCAATGATCTTTGGTGGCTGGAATCCCATCGGTGCATTGGGCGCCGCACTCATCTTCGGATTCTCAGATTCGCTTTCACAGAAACTCGCCTTGATCAACACGTCAATCCCTACCGAGTTTTTAGCCATGACCCCCTACCTCGTCACAATCGTTGTTGTGGCCGGCCTGGTAGGACGCGCTAGACCACCGGCCGCTGACGGCCAACCATTTGAGAAGCAGTAGACAAGGATCATGACTACTTCGGATCAACAGTGGGAAGCACTCGCCCAGGCGGCAATCGAGATTATGAAAATGGCTTACGCGCCCTATTCGAAATTCAAGGTGGGGGTAGCGGGTTTAATGGACGACGGCCGCATTGTGGTTGGCTGCAATGTTGAAAACGCCAGTTACGGGATTGGGCTGTGCGCCGAGTGCGGCATGGTTTCAGCGATCCACGCATCTGGAGGCGGAAAGCTGGTTGCAATCACGTGTGTTGACCAGCATGGTAATTCACTGATGCCGTGTGGGCGCTGCCGTCAACTACTGTGGGAAAACGGAACACCTACGACTCAGATCACCACCCCCGAGGGAATCAAGACACTTACGGAAATCCTGCCGCAAGCATTCGGTCCCGATGACTTGATTGAGCGAAAGGAAACTCGTTAACCCATGGTTGAACCATTTTCGGCAGTCGACGTCATCATTGCTAAACGCCAGAAACAGCAATTGTCCAAGCCCCAAATTGATTGGGTAATTGATGCTTACACTCGTGGCGCTGTCGCCGATGAACAAATGGCCGCGCTCGCCATGGCAATTTTGCTGAACGGAATGAACCAACAGGAAATTGTTCAATGGACCAACGCCATGATCAACAGTGGTGAGCGGATGGATTTCAGTGACATCACAATTCCAACGGTGGACAAACATTCAACCGGGGGAGTGGGGGACAAGATCACCCTTCCCCTTGCTCCACTTGTTGCAGCCTGTGGAGCTGCTGTCCCACAACTCTCAGGTCGCGGCTTGGGTCACACTGGTGGAACACTGGACAAAATGGAGAGCATCAAAGGTTGGCGAGCAGATCTCACCAATGAAGAAATGCATACTATTCTTCGTGACGTTGGCGCCGTGATTTGTGCTGCCGGACCCGGTCTCGCCCCCGCCGACAAAAAGCTTTATGCATTGCGTGATGTCACCGGAACTGTTGAAGCAATACCTCTCATCGCCTCCAGCATCATGAGTAAGAAAATTGCTGAAGGCGCAAGTGGACTAATTCTTGATGTGAAAACCGGCAATGGCGCATTTATGTCTGATCCGGTAATGGCGCGTGAACTCGCTCAAACCATGGTCAACCTGGGCAAAGACGCCGGTGTGAACACCCGAGCCTTGATTACAGCTATGGATGTCCCCCTTGGTCTGGCCATCGGCAATGCTCTCGAAGTCCGAGAAAGCATTGAGGTTCTGCAGGGTGGTGGACCTGCCGATGTGCGTGAACTCACCCTCACCTTGGCAAGAGAGATGCTCGAGATTGTCGGCATATCGATGGATCCAGAGGAAAAACTCGACAGCGGTCAGGCATTTGATACCTGGAAAGCTATGGTCGCTGCTCAAGGCGGCGACAATGACGCTCCTCTGCCAACAGCGAAACATGAGAACACGATCACGGCTAGCAAGGACGGAACCGTTACCAGCATGAACGCACTTGCTGTGGGTATTGCCGCGTGGCGCCTGGGTGCTGGGCGGGCGCGCAAGGAGGACCAGGTGAGCGCAGGTGCTGGAATCTTGCTACACAAGAAACCGGGTGACAATGTCAGCATTGGTGAGCCGCTACTCACAATGTTTACCGATGAAGAAGTTCGTTTCGAATTGGCGGAACAAGCACTCGCCCAAGCACCCATCACAATCGGTGAGCGCAGTGAAATGATGACCCAACTTCCACTCATTATTGAACGCATTAGTTAAAGGAGCACACATGCCTGAACTCGTACCAGCCCCCGTCCAAATCCCGGTTCCCGGAGGCAAAGTGATTGAGGAATATGCAGGTCACGTTGCAACAGGTGATGACCGCGTCTCAATTGCTCACATGGTCGCTCCGGCTGGGTGGACCGAGCCCGAGCAAACACCAGAGTTCGACGAATTCACGGTGGTCCTCGAAGGTTCACTGATTGTTGACTCCGAGCACGGCCCGACCTTGGTCAATGCTGGCCAAGCGATAGTTGCTCGTGGTGGCGAATGGGTGCGGTATCACACGGATGACGGCGCACGTTACATGTCAGTGTGCGTCCCCGCGTTCACTCCTGACACCGTGCACCGGGCTGATGAGGACCACAACGTCTACGACCCTGAGTAGCGTCAACTGCGCTTCGCAAGGAATCTTGAGCTGTGTTGAACCAAGTATCCAATGGCCAGCGCAATGGCAATTCCGCCAAGGGTGAATGCAATTCGTGACAAGGCAACCTCGTCTTGATTGGACACCGAATTTGAGTCCAAGAGAATAACGCCAGGAGTTAGGAACGTCACATAAACCCAATATGGTCCTGGCACGAAGTAGGACATAGCGATCCCGAAAAAAAGCAAGGCAAAAGTGATTTGGACAAATCCTTGTTGTGAATTAATCAGATGCAAGATTTCGATGGCAACGATTGCAATGGCTGTTCCCGCAAATGTCCCAAGGATTCGATCTTTGGTTTTTAACATCGTCGAGTCCCGGTCGGGTTTCATGATCACAAAGATCGTGAGAATCATCCAGGCACCGAGGCTTCCGGCGGAGAAATACAACAAGAAAAAGGTAACGAAACCTGTTGAAATAGCTAACGACAATGCATAGGGCACAACGACGCTCAGGTCCACAACTTTGTTTTCGGGAACGGTGGGGGCTTTTTTTCGAACTACCATTCCCACCAATAAGGCCCAGAAACCACCGGCTGCCAGCAATATTGCGGTGGCAAGGACTGGATCGATACCGGAGAAGATGCTTGAATCTTTATTCGTGAGTTCTGGTGGGCTCATCACGAGGAATCCCAGAACAATTCCAAGCGTAAGAACTGGGCTGCTCAGTCCACGTCGCGCGGCGAGCCCGATTATCAATGCAACCAGCCCAACGAGCAGAGCAGAGGGGAGCGGGGCACTATCAAGTGCTCGAGCCAGTGTCCCCGCAATAGTCATAAATGCAATAACAAATAGTGACAGCTTGCGAGCGCCGCCAAAGAATGCTGCCGCGACGGGGAGTGCACCATAGAGAAAAACACTGGCAGCCCCTCCCACGAGCGTGGCGGTAATCAAGATCCCGGGCAAGAGTAAGAGAAAGAAAAAACCAATTCCTAAGGCAAAACGTCGAGCATACGGCTCAACCGTCGCTGCTGTGATTTTTTTCATGGGTAGAACTGTAGGAGAAACCTGGTCATGATTGAGCACGAATGCCCGGTCTGGGTTAGATTCCCGGAGTCCCCATGGTTTTCACCCACAATTGGGCTCGTGAACAATACGCATGGCTCATTCTGACCGTCTGACCGTGTAGGTATTGATTGGAGAGTGGACTAACGTTGGGGCATGAGTATTGATTGTTCCCTAGTAACCCCGGTTCCCCTTGATCTGATCATTGCTGCCCCCAAGGTGCTCCTACATGACCATTTGGATGGTGGGTTGCGTCCGCAGACAGTATTGGATCTGGCTGCTGAGTCGGGGTATACGGATCTGCCAGCAAGTGATGCCGACTCTCTGGGGCGTTGGTTCTCTGAGGCGGCCTATTCGGGCTCGCTGGAGCGATACCTAGAGACTTTTAAGCACACGGTGGGGGTCACTCAATCAGTGTCGGCTCTTTCGCGAGTTGCTCGTGAATGTGCAGAAGATTTAGCGGCTGACGGAGTGGTTTATGCAGAGGTGCGCTTTGCTCCGGAGTTGCATGTTGAAAAAGGACTGCATGAGCGAGAGATCATTGAGGCTGTTCTCTCTGGATTCGCGCAAGGGGTCGCAGCTGCTGCAGCGGGCGGGCGAAAAATACGCATTGGTGTGTTACTGACTGCCATGCGCACAGCGGCAAATGCGCGATTCATTGCCGAACTCGCGGTGGAATACCGCGACCTGGGTGTTGTTGGTTTTGATATTGCGGGCGCCGAAGCCGGTTTTCCACCTACCCGTCACCTAGACGCATTTGAATATTTGCGCAGGGAGAACGCCCACTTCACGATTCACGCAGGTGAAGCTTTTGGTTTGCCATCGATTTGGGAAGCGATTCAGTGGTGCGGTGCGGACCGGTTGGGTCACGGCGTGCGAATCATGGATGACATCACCGTTGCCCCCGACGGAAGCGTCACGCTAGGAAAATTGGCAGCGTATGTTCGCGATCGTCGAATTCCGTTGGAGTTGTGTCCAACATCCAATGTTCAGACGGGTGCTGCTGCTTCAATCGCAACCCACCCGATCGGCCTGCTGCGCACCCTAGGTTTCCGGGTGACGGTTAACACTGATAATCGCTTGATGTCAGGAACCTCAATGTCACATGAAATGGATCTCCTGAGTGAAGCGTTCGGCTGGGGATTGAAAGACATGGAATGGTTGACAATTAACGCGATGAAGAGCGCGTTCTTGGGATTTGACGAGCGGCTTGAGATTATTAATACGCAAATAAAGCCAGGGTATGCGCAGATTCGGGCGGAATTAAGTCAGCGGATCGCCAATCAATAAGGGGAGAACCGTGAGCACTCATTCCGTACTAGACGTACTCGGCGAAAGCCACAACAAGCTCGTCGATGTTCGAGCGGTGTTGGAGCGAGCGGATTCCGTTCTCGCCGTGGCGGATGAAGTTGTGGTTCGTGCCGAAGAAGTAATTGAAAGCGGGCGGCGGGCGCTGCCTGTTGTACTTATGGCAGCGGTTGTGCTCACCGTGTTCACTGGGGTGGGTGCCGGGGTCTATCTATGGCGGAGGCGGACAAGGCCTGCGCCAACTATTGAGTGTACCACCTAATTATTTCAAGTGGTACACTTAGTAAATGCCCACGGTAAAGCCTCGGATCCAGGTAACAGAGACCCCCGAATTGGCGCAGGCGCTCGCGATCGCGGAGGAGCTGTGGCCAGGGGAGTCCAAGTCAACTCAGGTGTGTCGGTTAGCTGAACTTGGCTCTCAATCCGCAGTGGAAGCTCGTACCCGCAGGCTCCTGCACGTGCAGGAAATTCAAAAATATGTGCGAACGCACCTAGGTGGCGTCTACGAAGGTGCAACCATTGCTGAAATGCGCGATATGTGGGAGCGCGATGCTTCTTGACTCAGGTGCATTCATTGCATTCATGAATCCCGCGGATAGACACAACAGCGATTCCACTCAACGGATCGCTAGTGCGCGGACCATTGAGATTCATGAGGTTTCCGTCGCGGAGTCACTTGTCCGGGCTAATGCCCACAAAGCCGTACCTCACGTGCTCTTTGTGTTGGAAAAACTTGAAGCAACGATTGTGAATTCCAGTGGGTTGGAAGGAGCCGTTCGGGTTGCCACTATTCGTCACACCTCGGGTCTGCCACTGCCTGACTGCTACGTCATTGATGCGGCGCACGAACTCGGCGAACCCGTGTTGAGTTTTGACGCCAAACTGAACAAAGCAGCACACGAAATGGGCTTGAGCACCTTCACTTAGTGATGCCGTGGCTACTATACGCCCATTGGGTGCCACACGGTTTTTATCTCCGTGAAAGCTCGAATTCTGGAAAGTGTTGGGGTTGCTTGCCAGTTGGGGTTGATTGGGGCTTTGCGCACTCGCTTGACACTTCCGGCGGCCTCAACCTCAAGGGATGTGAGCAGATCGGGGTCGGTGATTCCAGTGAGGTCGAGGGCGTTGACATCAAGGTGACTTGCAAGTGAGGGCATGATTTCTGCAGGATCACCAGTGAGAATGTTGATATTGCCGGCGACAACATCACTGGTTGCTAGGCATTCACTGAGTGTGATCGCTGGGATGGGTGAGTTGGTGCTTGCAATCACGATCACTGAGTTGCCGCTAACGAGAATTGGCGCAATGACACTGATGAGCCCCAGCAGGCTGGAATCTTGTGGAGCAACTGCTGCAACGACACCTGTTGGTTCGGGAATGCTGAAGTTGAAAAATGGTCCGGCGACAGGGTTGGTGTTTCCGAGTACTTGAGAGTACTTATCCGCCCAGCCGGCGTACCAAACAACACGATCAATTGCTTGATCGGTTTGCGCTGCCGCTTTTTTGTTACTGGTGCCTTCGGCGTCCTGAATGTCGTTGATGAATTGGTCTCTACGACCTTCCATTACTTCCGCAATCCGGTAGAGAACCTGTCCGCGGTTGTATGCGGTTGCTTTAGACCACGAGTTGAATCCGGTGCGCGCAGAAATAACAGCATCGCGGGCATCTTTTCTACTCGCTTTTGCAATATTGGCTAGGAACTCACCGCGGGTATTGACGACCTCGTAGGTGCGGCCTGACTCGCTACGGGGGAATGCTCCGCCAATAAAAAGTTTGTGGGTTTTGCGAACTTCAACCCGGTCATTGCCGATCATGAACTCTCCTCGCTCGTGAGGTAGGCGCCCAAACCTTGAATGCCACCTTCGCGGCCAAAGCCGGATTCTTTGAAACCGCCGAATGGGCTGGCCGGATCAAATCTGTTGAATGTATTCGCCCAAACAACACCTGCGCGAACCTTATTAGCCATCGAGAGAATCCGACTTCCCTTTTCCGTCCAAATTCCAGCGCTGAGGCCGTAGGGGGTGTTATTTGCTTTTTCAATCGCTTCATCAGGTGTCCTGAAAGTGAGGACGCTGAGTACGGGACCGAATATCTCTTCTCTTGCAATCCGGTGCGCCTGGGTGACATTGGTAAATATTGTTGGGGCGAACCAAAATCCCTTCTCGGGGATTGCGCAGTTAGGACTCCAACGTTGTGCGCCTTCCTCGTCACCACTTTTCGTGAGGTCAATGATTCGGTTGAGTTGCTCGCGTGAGTTGATGGCTCCAATATCAGTGTTTTTGTCTAATGGGTCACCAAGGCGCAGCGTTTGGAGTCTGCGCTTGAGGGATTCAATTGTTTGTTCCGCGATACTTTCTTGCAGGAGCAGTCGGCTTCCGGCGCAGCAGACGTGACCCTGATTGAAGTAGATCCCGTTGACGATTCCTTCGACGGCTTGGTCGATTGGGGCGTCATCGAAAACAATATTTGCCGCCTTGCCACCCAATTCGAGGGTTAAACGTTTGTTGCTTCCCGCAATCTGGCGTTGGATTGCTTGGCCCACCGCGGTACTGCCGGTAAAGGCAATCTTGTTGACATCAGGGTGTTCAACGAGCATACGGCCGGT
>CAMCYV010000074.1 GCA_945885645.1 Bifidobacterium breve
AACGGCTGTAAGCCTTATATGAATTCGTCGCATCAGAGGTTGTAACGCCAGCAAATATCTTGAGTGATTTACCTGCTGAGCGTGAAAGAAAGGCTTTAAATCGTGGCCCACCGATCTGTTGGCCCCCGGGCATGTAGCGAGAGGCGGCAGCAATTACGCAACCTCGATCAATAAGTTCCACCAGGGTGTCAATTGATGCTGGGTCGTCGGAGCCGTCAGCCATGGTCACAATTACCACGGGTGCTATTGCTTTGCTGAAACCAAACTTGATCGCCGCCGCCGGGCCGCGGGAGTTTTGGATTTCAACTCGAACCTGCGGGACCTCTTTTTGGATTTTTGTGATCACGGGAATTGTGGTGTCTTCTGCTGAATCAACAACAACGATCACTTCAAATGGCAAACTTACGCTCCGTGCTATTCGAGCTATAGAGGACTGAATTGTCTCAGACTCGTTGTAGGCGGGAATGACAATGCTTACGGCTGGTGTCACATTCATCAGGCGGTGCCAGCAATTTTCCAAATATCAAACAGTGGTTTGGTTGTCGTGAGTGTTTTGTAAGCAGAGTGAGGTGCGCCAATTACGACAACGTCACACTTCTCGAGCAGTTCATTTTGGGTAACGAAACTCGGGTCGTCAAACATGTGGGGATCCGAGCAGAGGACTTCCTGTGCGCGGAAACGCAAGATTCGGCGAAGCTTGTAACTCAAACTCGAGCGGGGGTCATCAGAGTCGCCCTTAAACGCCATACCAAGAATTCCGACAGTGAGTGTTGAAAGATCATGCTCTTTTTCAATTTGTTCAACGAGAAACAGAGGTAAGCCTTCGTTCACCAACATTGCGCTATGCCCTAGGTGAAAGGCGTTGTTACTAAATGCCGCCAACTGCATGGTGTCTTTGAGCAGGCAGGGCCCAGCCGCAAAACCTGCTCGGGGAAGGTCTTTTGCCCGTGGGTAGTTGTGAGTAATGGCGTGCCGGACATTTTCGTAGTCGACGCCAGCATTGGTAGCCATCACGTAAAACTGATTCGCGATCGCGAACTTGATGTAACGCCACGAGTTGGTGAATAGCTTTGCTAATTCAGCTTCTTCAGGAGTGACACGAACCGGCTCGGCGCCAAGTCTTGCAAAGAGCGCCTCAGACCGGATGAAAGCTGATTCTGTTCGCGCACCAATCACTTGAGGCAAGCTAGAGAGTTCTTCGAGTGCGAAACCTTCGGCAATTCTCTCAGGGCAGAATGAAATGTCGAGTTTTTTGCCGGAATTTGCCAAGTGTTTTTCAATCTTTTTGGTCACACCGGGGAATATCGTGCTGCGCAGAATCATTAATTGGCCATCACGCATAAACGGCAAGCAGTCGTCAATCGCGTGAACAACGGCGTCGGGTTCAGGGTTTAAGTGTTCGTCTACCGGAGTACCAATCACCACAATGATCGTGTCAGCATCGGTGATGCTGTTTGTGTCAGTCGTCGCGGTGAAATTTCCACTGGCCAACACTTTGACAAGAAGATCTTCGGTTCCAGGCTCGAGAAATGGCATGTGACCCGCCATGACTTCGAGGACCTTTGCAGCGTCAATGTCCAGCGAGGTTGTTTTCACTCCCGAGTCAGCAAGGGCTAATGCAAGTGGTAATCCAACATGGCCGCAGCCCCCCACAACAACGACAGACATGCTTTCCTCCGAAAATTAAAGACCAACCCAGAGGCTATTGCACAGCCCCGCGAACCTAGATATTGGTACCATTCAACTCTACCAAGATCGATAGAATTTCCGGCACGCAAGGGCTTGCTGGCCAAGGTGCATTGAGTGAATGTTCAAGTTTGTGTGAACAAGTATCGATCAACATTTGATTCCCCAATAAAATGAGTGCCACCGTCGACGCTTTCGAAGGTAATTCAGTGTCCTCAAAGGTACCCAGTGTGAACTCTGTGCTTGAAATCATGGCCCTTTCTCCGACCAAATCGAGACTATGCTTGGCAAGGTGTTGACACATTCTGGGGCAGTGTGGATCAAGCGTCATGGGTACGCCTTTGGGTATCTTTTCGTTGGTTTCTTAGCGGCTGCTCTTCGCTGGCCCACTCTGAACTTCCCCTTAACTGAGGCACACGCTTTTCGTCAGATGCAAACCACACTGATGATCCGGGAATTCATGGATGGCGGGTTCTTTCAACTCAGTCCCCTGCCGGTCTTGGGCCCGCCGTGGCAAGTACCCATGGAATTCCCGCTTTTTCAGTGGACCGCTGCCATGGGTGGCTCGGTGGTCGGGGCATCACCCCAGATTGCTGGACGGCTGACGGCACTGTTCTTTTTCTTAGTGTGTGCTGCCCTAGTCGCCTTAATTGGTAACCGACTGTATTCCCGGTCAGTGGGGTTCACGGGTTTTGTGCTGTTTTTGTTCCTGCCCTTTGGATGGCAGTGGGGGAATGCGCCACTTATCGAGTTTGCCGCGACGGCTGGGGCTCTCGGCTCGTTCTATTTGGTCATGCTGTGGGTTGAACGTCGATCATGGTGGTTAATTGCAGCTTTGACAGCCACACTTTCCGTTGTCTGCTTAGTGAAAATCACAACTGCAGTCGTGTGGATCATCCCTTTGATTGTTATAGCGGTTTTTTGGAAAAGAACGGTGGGTATCCGTGAAGTCATTAATCGCTGGCCACTTCTCATTCCAGCAGTTCTCAGTGCCTTGGCAGGTCTAGGTTGGACAAGATTTAGCGATGCATACAAATCTGGCCGCCAATTTACGCAGTTTCTAGTGTCGCAATCCATGACCGAATGGAACTTCGGTTCCGTTGAACAGAGGTTAGACACCCGCAGCTGGTCTGTGATATTTAGTTATTCGGAAGCAATTGTTGGGTTGCTTGTCATCTTTTTCCTCTTGTTGATTTCAGCGCTGATCTTTTGGCGAAATCGTGCAGCAACTATTGCACTTGCATCAACACTTTTCATCGGGCCGATGGTTTTTTTCAATCTTTATTACATGCATGGTTATTATCTCGCTTCGTTCTACCCAGCTTTAGTGATCGTCATAGCCGCTGGAATTGTTGGTGTGGCAAAAACGATTAGGGCAAATCCTTCTAGGTCAAATTCGGCGCGCTGGTCTGTTATTGCAACGGCCACATTTGGGTTACTTGTGATGGCGTGGATTTCCCCAGAAGGTCAACTTGTGTCACAGCGTTCCTCGGAAGGCCTGTATCAATTTCCACTAGCTCAAGAAATTGTCGACAACACGCCAGTTGTTGCGGGAGTCATAACAGTCGGCTGTGACTGGAACCCGGCCTACTCCTATCTCAGTGGACGTAAGACGCTCATGCTTTCGGGTCGTAACCCGGATGAAAGCATTCCCAAGGATTGGATTGGGTCAGATGTTCAATTCGTTGCCTCATGTATTGAGGGTATTGACCCTGCGGTCGCTACTGGGCTTGAAGGACCATTCCTCCAGGTTTCACCGAATATTTGGAAGATATTTTCTTGACCTTGCTTCTTGTGTGATGTTTTTCAATCTGAAATTTGTGTAGATGCTTTCGAGACTGTGTGGTTTGTGGGGTTTCGGGAAGTTGCAACAGGAATAGTGAGCCCAGCGATTATTGCGAAAAGAACCCAGGGTGCTTGATGCCGTGCGAGTTCAATTCCGTCACTTGCCCAGGTGAAGTAGATCAGGACTGCGAAACTCCCAGCCATAACCGCAGCGGAGATTATGGAGAGGCGTGTTGGCTTGCCTCGGTAGCCAGCGATAAAAGCCAAGCCAGTACCAATCAGCCATGCGGCGGCCAGCCAAAGCCACGCAGGGATCTCAGGAAGGAGGAGTGAACTTGCTTCCGGTGGGATCGCAGTCATTGGGCTGTATGGAGAAATGATCATGTCTGAAATGGTTGTGGTCATGGCCCTAACTGACTCAGTGGGATATTGCATGGTCCAATTGATCACCCCGACGGGGCCATTCTTCAGCCACAGAAATGTTTCGGGGCAGAGATTGATGAGTTGATCGCGCATGTTAATGATGTCGGTCCACGGTGCGGGACCGTTCAAGGCCACTGTTAAAGGTTCACAGGCCGGCATGCGCTCGTTGGCATAGGCGCGAAAAGTTGACGTCTTTTCAACATAGTTGTGCATCGTGTAGATATAGGCATAGCCCTTATCATCCATAAGGCTGAGTAAGCGCCATAGTGAGAAAGTAACAGCCGGGACTATTCCTGCGGTTGCCCCAAGGAAAACGGCAAAGGATCGAGTTCGCCGTGAAAGTGAAAAACCAATTAGCAGAGATGCCGGCAATACGAGAACAACGAATTGCGGTCGGGCTAGAAGGAGAAAGGTTGCGCTCACACTCAGAGCTGCAATCAAAACGAGAGGCCGACGCTCCTCATTGAAAGACATAATCGCTGCGGTCAACCACAACACCGCGAAGCTAAGTGTGAGGCCTTCGGTCGCGAGAAGTGTTTGCCACGACCAAAATGGTGCCGTCATAGAAACAATAAGTACTAGTGCGCTCGCGATAATTCCTGCGGTCCGCCATCTCGTCTGAACCAATACAGCCCACACGAGAAGCAGAAAAGCGCACGTCGCTATCGCAACTTGAATCAAGGTAATAACACGTGGGTCTTGAACATTTTGGTACAAAAAACTGGTCGTGATGCCGGGGTTCTGCGCATCAAAGATAGAAAATCCAAAGTACCGGTAGGTGTCTCCCATCTCGGTTGGGGTGGAGAGGTACCAAGCGATCAGATTCCACGAAAAATATAAAAGGGCGACCGCACCTGCTATAACTGTGCGAAGCGGATTAGACTGAGTCACGATTCTTCTGCACAGAGTATTTGATGAGGCATCGCATGGCTGAGACGCCGTCTTTCCAGTTGATTTTCTTGCCCTCTTCGTATGTGCGGCCGGAGTAGGAGATACCGACTTCATAGATTCTTACTTTGCGTTTAGCGAGTTTGACGGTGATTTCTGGTTCGAAACCAAAGCGGTTTTCCTCGATCGGGATTGATTGGATGAGTTCGCGTCGAAAGACTTTGTAGCAGGTCTCCATGTCGGTGAGGTTGATGTTGGTGAGCATGTTGGAAGCCAAGGTGAGGGCCCGGTTACCCAGGCTATGCCAGTAGTAAAGGACTCGGTGGTAGTCGGTGGTGAGGAATCGGCTGCCATAGACAGCATCGGCGAGACCAGCTTGCAAAGGGGTGAGGAGTCGTTGCAGGTCGGCGGGGTCGTATTCAAGGTCGGCGTCTTGGATCCCAACATAGGGGGCGGTGGCTTGCTGGATTCCGGTGCGGATTGCTGCGCCTTTGCCTTGGTTTATTTCGTGGTGCATCACTTTGACTCGTGGGTCGGTGATTGAGTCGAGGATTTCTTTTGATGCATCCGTTGAGGCGTCATTGACGGCGATTACTTCGGCGACGAATGGTTGAGCGAGGACTCGGTCAAGGGATTCACGCAAAGTGGCGGCTTCATTAAACACCGGCATCACAAGGGACAGGCAGCGTTCTGGCTTGTCCTCGGCTTGCGTCATGGCCACTACCTTAGAGGGAATAAGTCTAGAATCATGCAGAGGAAGGGTTGAAGCCGACCCTGATTCATTTATTGAAACTGCCAAAGAGGCTGTGCAAGTTGTAGGTACATTTTATGAAAGCCCGTTCAGCGAGTGAGTCATAATTTTGTATCCATCTTCGTCACGCAAAAATCGTAGGAGATACGATTTCGCTACTTCAATCCACTTGGGTTTGAACGTTTGGCAATAATTCCTAGGGGATTTGTTGAATAAGATGATGCGGATAAGCAGCCACCACCTGATTATTCTTGGTTTTACGGTTTCAACCCTCGCTGTTTTGGCCTTCTTTGTAGAACCATTCGATCCAGATATTTACTGTTGCGATCATCTCTACTACAGAGGGCAAGCCGAGTTTTGGTCTGGTCTTGGCGCTGCGAACATGGGCGACATATCACAGGCAAATCGATTTTGGGGCGTGATCGAGAACAAGGAAACGTACTATCAATTAGCGAATGGTCTCACTGCGCAACCTCCGTATGTTTTCCGCCCGCTGGTTCCCCTTCTCGCAGGTTTTCTCGGGCACATCGTAGGAATCAACGCATCTTTTTACATCATTACCTTAATTTCACTTTTCTCACTGAGTTATTTATCCGGTCTAGCGGTGTTGAAACTGTCCAAGTCACTGTGGCTTTCACTCTCAGTCGCGGTTGGAGTGATTCTTCTTCCTGACATAAGCGGTGGCTACCTGTATAACTACATGCTCGTTGACGTAGCTTCATTTGCATTAGTTGCGTTGGTTCTGTATCTGGTTATCACGAGACATTGGATAAGCGCTGGTGTCGTCTCGGCAGTTGCTGCACCATTGACGAAGGAAACGCTCGTAACTCTGGCGTTGACCGTCGCGATCGCAGCGTTTCTTTCTGGCGTGCGCAGTCGCTGGCTCTGGGTGCTACCGGTTATTCCAATCTTGATACAAGGGGTTCTTCGATTAAGTCTGACAATCCCTAGCCCCCCACCCTTCAATGAGTTGTATATTCCGGGAGATCAGATTCGACCAGCAGTCACATTAATGTTGTCGTTCGTAGCGGTCTCTTTCTTGTTTTATGGATTGTTTTCTCAGAAAGTGCGACTTACATTAATAGCCTTCACACCATTGTTCCTGCTTCTGGTGGTGATCACATCGAGCTCTGCTGCCGACTCTCCTCGCATTTGGTTAACAGTATGGCCGGTTGTGGCTGTGCTTGGTGCTGTTGGTTTACAGGGGTTCCTTCAGGACAGCCCGACGAGATTTCTGTGGATCCCAATCCCAGCCATGGCGCTTGCTTGGTTGTATTTTGGGTTGAACTTCCATGCGAACAATCAGATAATTTATTTTTTCCTTTCCTATGGCTTGATATTGTTCCCCCCAATATTGATTGGTTTGCAATATCTCTGGAATCAAAATAAATCAGTTGAGTCCTCTCGCCACGCAGCTTTGGCAGCCGATGAAAAATCTGAGTAAAGGCTAAGAATCAGAGCCATTCACGCGCACTGCGAGTGAACATGAAAAATTTCAGTATTTGTGAACTGTGGTTGTAACAGGGGTTGCAATTTACCTTGATTTTCGAGCGGAATATTTCAGCAAACATCGCATGGCTGAGACGCCGTCTTTCCAGTTGATTTTCTTGCCCTCTTCGTATGTGCGGCCGGAGTAGGAGATACCGACTTCGTAGATTCTTACTTTGCGTTTTGCGAGTTTGACGGTGATTTCTGGTTCGAAACCGAAGCGGTTTTCCTCGATGGGGATTGATTGGATGAGTTCGCGTCGAAAGACTTTGTAGCAGGTCTCCATGTCGGT
>CAMCYV010000075.1 GCA_945885645.1 Bifidobacterium breve
GGTGAAGTGCCAACCGAGCAATGCGCGCCGTGTCTATCACCTTGTTATTTGGCCAGGAGATGTCAAATTTTGTGCAAGCCCCTTTAAGGAACCCAATGTCGTAAGGAGCGTTGTGGGCAACAAAGACACACTCACCGGCGAAATCGAGACACATAGTGACCGCGGTGCGAACCCCGGGCGAGCCGGAAACCATTGAGTCTGTGATTCCGGTCAGAGCGGCAATAAATGGCGGAATGGATGAGCCTGGATTCACGAGTGTGGTGAACTCACCTATGACCTCACCGCCTTGGACCTTTACGGCGCCAATCTCAGTTATTCCGGCGTCAACGCCAGCCCCACCGGTAGTTTCAAGGTCCACCACAACGAAAATTGTGTCGGCTAACTGGGTACCAAGGTCGGAGAGTGATAGCTGTGTGGCGGCCAAGGCACTGGTTGGATTGGTCACTGTCACAAACTAACGCTAAGCCCTGACGTTTATTAGTGCTCGAGTCGAAACGCGCTCTTAACCCGGAAGGGATAGCGTTGGGTTATGACGAATACGCCCAACCTCTCCCTGCCAGATGCACAATCACGATTTCGTTGTGCCCATTGCGGCAATCTCACCCGTTTTGATGTTACTCGAGCATCGACCGTGACCGAGTTTTGGCATGCGGACATGGCCGGCGACGTTACCGTGGAAGAGCGGGAGGTCGGCTCGGATCAAGTGCTTGCGGTGTCATGCCGATGGTGTGGCGCGGGTGATCGGATTGAAATCGTTCTCCGCCCTGAATTTGGCGGCCCCGCCCAAGAATCTGCGGGAGATGGCGGGGTTTAGCGAATTCACAGACTCCCGATGTCAGTGCTCGATGTCAGTGGGGGTGTTTAGCCTTAATCCATGGTTATTGATTGCGGTACATGTGTAGTAGCCGGAGCGGCTTGCAGCGATTGCATTGTCACCGTGCTGCTAGGGGAGCCCGAGTTCTTGCGAGCTCCTGAGGTGGCAGAGGACCACCTTGCGGCCATCGGCGTTTTGGCCCGATCAGGTCTGGTCCCACCCCTTCGACTTGTCACCCAAGAATCCCAGGCGGGTTAGACTTTTATTCTAGTGAAGTTCCGGGTCTCTCTGGCCGGATCGACATCAATCTGTTACCTTTTTGGGAACGAAGCTGTTCTTAGAAGCGTCCGAAGACTGGGCAAGATTGCAGATTGACGAACTGAGCGGAGAGTTTGTGAAGCAGAAGGCATATCGAGTCGGTGGGATCTCCGTTGCGATTGCGGCTCTGCTCATCCCGGGATTCGTCTCCACCCCCGCACAAGCCGCGCCAAATCTGCAGCAGGTTCGCATGCAGGTCATGGATCTGCAGGGCAAGGCCGAAGCGGCCAACGAGCGCTACAACGATGCCCGCAATCGCCTTGGTGGGATCCAGAAGCAATTGAATACCCTGAAAGCCAAAGCCAAGCGCGAACGAAAAGAACTAAATCAAATCATGGGTTCCGTTGATGATCTGGCCCGCGCCACCTACACATCGGGTGGGATCGACACTTCTCTGCAAGTGCTGCTCGCCGAAGATCCAAACCAATTCCTCTCTCAAGCTGCGGCACTCGATCAGGTGCAAAAGGGTCAAGCTTCAGCAATCCGTGGCAGCCAGACAACGCGTCTTCGCCTAGCCCAGACGGAAGCGGCAATGCTGGATAAAGAAACTGCCGCTAAAAAAGTACGTTCAGAAATGGGCGATTCAAAGGCGGAGGCAAATGATCGCTACCGCGACGCCCAAGCAATTTTGGCAAATCTCGAGGCAAGTGAGCGGCGCCGCATAGCCGCGATGGCCGCAAGTGAGCGTGCTGCGGCACTCGCTGCCGCGCGCGCGGCCTCCGCTGCAATAAGTTCAGGCAGCGGTTCATCCGGTGGCGGGTTTACCGGGGGTGGTCGTATCGCGCGTGTTGTGCAGTACGCACTGGCTCAGGTGGGCGACCGATATGTAGCTGCAGCAAGTGGCCCAAGTTCATTCGACTGCTCAGGTCTCACCATGACTGCTTGGCGACAAGCTGGTGTGTCACTGCCCCACTACAGCCGCTCACAGTACTCAACAACCCGTAGGGTTCCGTTGAGCCAGGCGCAGCCAGGAGACTTAGTCTTTTACTTTGGTAGCGGCGCTCACCACGTCGGGCTCTACATTGGAAACGGCAAAATGGTACATGCGGCCAATCCGAGTAGTGGTGTTCTTGTCACCAACGTCATGGGCCCTTGGTACAACTCGCGGTTTAGCGGTATCGGCCGAGTAATCGGCTAACACCGCCAAACCGTCGAGCGACTAATTACTAGCTATAGATCTGGGCGATATCGGCTTCGTGCTCTTTGAGAACTACATTTCGCTTGAGTTTGAGCGAAGGAGTCATCTGGCCACCTTCTTCGGTCCAGTCAGTCTCCAAAATTGTGAACTTTTTGATTGCTTCCGCATTCGACACGGCCTTGTTTGCCAGGTCAACGGCGCCTTGGATTTCACTCTGAATCAGGGCATTGTTTACGAGTTCTGAGATGGGAGTTGAAGCGCTCATACCCTGCTGAGCAAGCCAGACGGGAATTGCCTCAGGGTCAAGTGTGACCAGAGCGCCGATAAATGGTTGAGCATCGCCAACCACCATGCACTGTCCCACCAAGAAATTGGCCCGCAAACGGTCCTCAAGTACCGCGGGGGCCACATTTTTGCCAGCCGCGGTCACAATCAGTTCCTTCTTGCGTCCGGTGATCCGAATAAAGCCACGGTCGTCGATCTCACCAATGTCGCCGCTGTGGAACCAGCCATCCGGTTCAATTGCTTCCGCGGTCGCGATCGGATTGTTCCAGTATCCGGCGAAGATATGGTCGCCTTTAAGCATGACTTCGCCATCTGC
Organism: Bifidobacterium breve; assembly: GCA_945885645.1. GTDB lineage: Bacteria > Actinomycetota > Actinomycetes > S36-B12 > S36-B12 > UBA4592. Next base: position 2,872 of record CAMCYV010000075.1, read on the forward strand.
TGCGATTCGCACACTTGAGCCGGGGAATGGTTGCCCCACGGTGCCAATGCCGATTGCACCGGGTCGATTGACCGTGCTTGCCGCGGAGGTCTCCGTAAGTCCGTAGCCTTCAAGAATTGTCACACCAATGCCGCGGAAGAAATGGCCCAGCCGTGAACCGAGCGGTGCGCCGCCGGAAATCGCCCATTCAATTTTTCCACCCATTGCAGCGCGAATCTTTCCATAAACAAGGCGATCAAAAAGTGCGTGTTTGATTTTTAGACCCAAGCTGGGTCCGCCATCGTCCAAAGCCTCGCTGTATTCAATTGCTACATGGCTTGCTTTATCGAAAATATTTCCTTTGCCGCCAGCGATTGCTTTTTGCTGTGAGGAGTTAAAGATCTTCTCAAAGACTCGCGGAACCGAAAGAACGAATGTTGGTTGAAAAGAGCCCAGCAGGGGTAGTAGCTCTTTTACGTCGGGCGCGTGTCCCATCCGAACCTGGGCACGTACACATCCGAGCTGGACTGCCCGGCCAAAAACGTGAGCAATAGGTAGGAAGAGCAGCGTGGAGGAGTCCGCTCCGCGAAAAACATCGCCGAGGCCTTCCACAATGTTGTCGACCTCAAACATTAAGTTTTTGTGGGTCAACATGCAGCCCTTGGGGCGCCCGGTTGTGCCTGATGTGTAAATGATGGTTGCGGTCGAATTTGGCGTAAGGGTGACGCGTCGCGACTCAAGTTCAGCGTCGCTGACATCGGCACCTGAAGCGATCAACTGTTCAAGGCATTTGTCTTCGAAGACCCAGACCCGTGTGACATCGGGGGTATCGACCGCAACTTCGTCAAATACGGCTTTGTTTGCATTGCGCTCGCAGAAAAGGGCTACGGCACCTGAGTCAGCGAGGATCCATTGAACCTGCTCGGCCGATGATGTTTCGTAGATCGGAGCGCTTACGCAGCCTGCATACCAAATTGCGTAGTCAACGACGGTCCATTCATATCGTGTTCGGGACATGACACCGATGCGATCACCCGCCGCAACTCCACTGGCGATGAGTCCCTTTGCCACCCCTTGCACTTGCCGTAAGAACTCTGACGCGGTAATCCCCACCCATGCATCCCCGCGCGGAATAGAGAAAACGATCTTGTCAGGGTTGCTTTTTGCATTCTGCAGAATGTGGTCGGTGAGGTTTCCGCTCACTGGTGCGGGGACTATTGCCTCGACGGTGAATTCGGTAAGCATGTGGTTATTCCTTTCCTTGGACCGGTTGGTGAGCCGTGTTACTAAACTACGCGAATTACGCTAAAAGTGCCACAAGACGAGAAAATTATTTCGGGTTACCATTAGCGAGTTGAGCGGGAGAGAAGAAGAGACGATATGACTCCGGACCTAGATCATTTCATGATTGATATTGCCGATGACACGGTGATTTATGCACCGACAAGCGCGCTGATCGCGATTATTCGGGAGGAATCGATGTGGGTACGTTGGTGGCCCGAGCTCAGATTGGAAGTGTATGGGGATCGCGGGGACAAGGGGCTGCGCTGGACCGTGAGCGGATCCCTCGTCGGATCGAGCGAGATTTGGCTCGAATCCATTGATCCGGCATCCGCTGGAGATGTTGCCACGATTGTGCACTACTACCTGCGAGCTAACCCAACCCGAAGTGGGAGCGCGATTCAATCGCGTACCGTGACGAATTCGGCGCGAGAGCAGCGCGAAATCCACAAATTGCGCGAGCGTCACGTAGTTCAATGGAAGCGCACCGTATGGGCGCTCAAGGACAGCCTGGAGAACCCGAATGTCTAAAGTGCGCACGTGCGCCTAAATATTGTTAGCGATGTCCATGGTGCAACGGGTGCTATCGCAACAGCTGCCCAAAACTGTGACGTCTTTATCTGTTTGGGAGATTTAATTCTCTTCTTGGATTACGACGAACCTGAGCATGGGATTTACGCCGATCTATTTGGAGTGGATTACGCGAAGACGTATATTGCGCTAAGGACAGCCAATCAATTTGAGCAAGCCCGTGAGTTCAGCACTAGTGCTTGGCGTGGGATCGGTGTCACTGATCCGGAGGAACGCTGGATTGTGTTGCAGCAGAAAGTCCGTGAGCAATACGAAGTGATGTTTGCCGCGATGCCTGCCCCAGCGTTGTTGACTTACGGCAATGTAGACGTGCCAGCCCTATGGCCCGATTACCTGCGCCCAGAGCATCGGGTACTCGATGGTGAGGTAATCGAGATAAGTGGCCAAAGGTGGGGTTTTCTTGGCGGGGGACTCACCAGCCCGATGCGCACTCCCTATGAACTGGAGCCACAAGAGTATTGGGAAAAACTCTTCGCCATGGGACCGGTTGACATACTTTTTACACACATCCCGCCACTCCATCCACTACTCAACTACGACACGGTGGCACGACGGTTTGAAATTGGTTCGGCAGCAATCACCAGCTACATCGAGAAATATTCCCCCCGGTATCACTTTTTTGGTCATGTTCACCAGCCCCAGCGATCAAGGCTGCGAATGGGAACCACTGAGTGCATCAATGTCGGGCACTTCCACGGCCGTAAGACTCCGTTCACCATTGAAGTCTGAATTCACTATTCACGAATTTACGAATGACCAATTCACGAATTTACGATGCTTAGGATGCACAGCATCCCGCCAGTGGAGTACCGTGCACCCATGGCTGAACAGACCGAATCCAGTATCTCCATTAATGCAAGCCCGTCGCAGATTATGGAAGTAATTGCGGACCTTCCCGCATATCCGCAATGGAGTGATGGAATCACCTCGGTCACGGTGTTAAGCAAATATGAAGATGACGACCGCCCGGCAGATGCCCGCTTTTCCCTTGCTTCCGGACCCATCAAGGACACCTATGAGTTGGAGTATGACTGGGATGGGAATCGAAAAGTCACGTGGACTCTCACCACGGCTGAAATGCTGACAGCGATGGATGGCGAATACGAACTGACAGACAATGGCGATGGAAGCACCACGGTGCATTACCGGCTGCAAGTTGACGTAAAGATTCCCATGATCGGAATGTTGAAGCGCAAAGCCGAAAAAGTCATAGTCGACACAGCCCTTAAAGGTCTGAAAATCCGCGTGGAATCGGGCGCGGGAAGTGTCGTCTAGCCTTCGCATAACCTGCGGAGCCGAGCCCACGAGGGGTTCGGGAACCTCACCTGAGATCGTCGCTAATTTTTTTGAATCACTGATATATCCGTTTGGTTTTTTTCATCCGACCGCTGGGCTCCTGGGTGAACTGAATTTATCACGAGGCGTGAATTCCTTGCTATCACCTTCGCAACACCTTGAATTCGAGTCCGTGCAACAGTTGGCCCAAACGATCAGCGACCTTGACTCGATTTCAGTTGCACTGCGTCACATGGATTCTGAAGAGTTTGCAATTTGGTGTGGTTTGGGTAAAAGTAATGCTCGAACTCACCTGTTGCAATTAATCGAGGAGATGCAGCAGGCTCGAATTCGAGTCAAGGGAGCACAACTCCAACTCGACTTTATGCATAATCAGCCAAGCGCGAGATCTTTACTCAGATCGCTTACCCAGCTCGCCCTCGTCGGCGTTGTGTGTGAATCACGTCAACTCCAAAAGGCGTGGCTCACGTCAACTCACCAACCTCTTTCAAAGAAGTGGATCTCTAAATTTGAATCAATAAAAGTATTTAGTGGGGGTGGAGTCCTCTTAGAAGAGGAATCATTGCGATTTGTTTTCCGCGTAAAGTGGAAGGGCGTTGGAGATTGTGAACCGGCAATTGGTCTTTTCCGCAATCAATTGGTAATTGATGTGGGTGGAGTCCGAAGTTTTGTGGAGCTTCCCGCAGCCTGTTCACGGATGGAGCCCGGCAACGTCCGACTTTCAAAGAATAAATTTGAGATTGACCTCGCCGTCAAAGAAAGTGAATGGCCCCGGTCATGAGTGATGAAAATAATGACAAAAAATCATCAAGTGATCTCGGAAGCTGGCTTAACTCGATGGGAGCACCGGAATCAGTAACCGAATTGATGCCGAGTGACATCACTGGACTCGATATTGCACCCATATTGTCGATGTTGGGTAGAGTCGGGATCAAAAGTGGGGTTCGCGGTGCACAATCGGGTGATGCCACCGCAGATGAAATTCGCTGGCTTCCCATCGTGCGCGTTTAACTATCCCAGCTCACATGAGAGTGGGGGCTCGATCAGACGACGGCGCCGTCGCCGTAATCCTCACCGGGCGGAACATGTTTGTCTCGCTTTGACATCAGGAAGACGAATCCACCAATGGTCGCAATGAGTCCTGCTGTTGAGATTACGCCGCCAAGACCGAGCATAAAAC
>CAMCYV010000076.1 GCA_945885645.1 Bifidobacterium breve
CCTGATTGACGTAAGCACCCGGCGACAATCGCAAACCTTCGTGCACACGCAGCATCAAATGGCAACGGGTCAAAAGAGGCTTCCGTTTGTTGTAGAACGAGTTGACGCATCGCTCGTTCCTGAGCGTTTTTTGACACGTGGCTCCAGTGGCACGGTCTACGACAGCAGCACGCAGACGCGCGACGGGCTCAGGGTTTCTCTGTTGGCTTTGCCGTAGCTAAGCCAGCGGTATGTGGGGGTTATCAGCCGTCCGGGATGCCTATCGGACGTAAGTCTGGCCGCGCGAGAGATCAAGTAATGAGCATGGCTCCTTGCCTACGACGGCCGTGAGAGCGGTGCCGTCTGCGGACATGCGAACCTTCACCGATTGGCTCGAATTCGACCAGCAATGCTCCCCACCGGATTTCACGGAGAGCGGATCGCGCCACGTGTCGGATCCCGGACCTTGCTGGCCAATCATCATCTGCGTCATCGGGGTGCCTGCGTTGAGCCCACCGATGCGGACGGTGCCTAACGGATCGACGCTGAAAGCGATCTGTGATTGGTACTGCCCGGCCGGCATGCCTTCATTCCAGGTCTCACCGCGATAGGTGAGTTGGTTGACTTGAGCGTCCTTGAAGAACCACATGCCTTGCGCGGAACCAGCCTCGCCCTGCGAGATCGTGCCGCACGCCGTCCCTGCCACCGGATCGCTGGATGGTGCTCCAAGCTTGGCGAGCCAGCGCTGTCGCTGAGTCCCGGAATAGGAGTCGTATGGGCAGACGGCGTGCAACTCTCCTGAAGCTCCAGGGGAGGATGTGAATCGAGCCTGATTGATGAAGGAGTTGGTTCGACTGCCGTCCTCCACTCGGAGGTCGAATGCGACGCTCTTGCCCGCCTCGCCCTGGAACCAGCCGATTTGCTCACCGGCCTTGATCCGGGTTGCGGTCACCGGCTGCCCAGCACTCGACGGCACCGGATTCTTGGGTACAACACCCGCGACCGCCCCGACAACCCCCTTGACGTGGTAAAGCTGAAGCGTGAAACCGCACCCAGCATCGAAGAAGAGTGAGTACTCCGGCTTGTACGCCGGATCGGTGCCGATCTTGTAATAGGCAGCCTGCGTAAGCGTCATGTCTACCGGGGCGTAGAGCGGCAACTGCTGCCCGTCGAGCGCTGGCTTCGAATGCACGTAGGAACGCACGGATATGGAGCCACCAAAGGCAGTCTGCTGCCCAATTGGCACAACGACTTGCACGTGGTCTGGATTGATGAAGTCTTTGGTGAACTTCGGTCGCGCCGTGCAGCCCGGCTTGGAACTCGAGCCATTGACGAGTTGCCAGAAGAGTTTGCCCTTGTTCTTGCCCTTCACGACCTTGGCGCAGATAACCGTGCGACTCGGCCCATCACCCTGCGTCGCGCCCGCCTTCTTGCACGCCTTGCCCTCCACGGTTGCGGCCGTAGCTGGCGCAGGGACGACGGTCGTCGCTAGAGCCGCAGTCATGAACGCAATGACCGCGATGACCACGACGGTTCGGATCAATCGCATACGACCTCCTCAAGGACAGGATCTTCGATTTTCGCGACGGCGACACCCGTTTATGAAGCTCGATCATGAGTGCAGGGTAATATCGTAAGTCACGCACTGAAACCTCATTCGCATACTAAGTTTATCACCAGCGATACAAATGTCACCTTATGGACAACTCACTGTATTTGGGGTTGGAAGCGGCAGTAGCTAGGGACCGGGCTGGATGTAGCGACAAGTGAACGCCCAGTTGGTTCCCGTACAACTCGCCACCGAGCCGTACCCGCACTAATTGAAGCTGGATTTCTGCTGACCTGTCCCATCCCAGATGCCCTATCGGTGGAGAACTGGCATCCGGATTCACTTGATTGGCGTGAGGGATTAGCCTCTTAGAATTCCCAAACATTAAGCGCTCGAGGCATCTGACTCACAATAATTTGTCCATGACTGAGTTACCGCCCCTCGGGCGCCGCGGCTTCATCGGGCTTGCAGCAGGGGCCATCGCTGCCCTGATCATTCCGGGAAGCGCGGGTGCGCATGGTAGAGCGCAGAGCGCAGGTGTCGCGCGGTCGATGCCAGCTACGTGGCCAAGTGCCACCAAGTGGTCATCCCTGGCAGCGCAGGTGGGCGATCGCCTGATCAAGCCAAAACAACCCTGGGCACGGTTGGGAACAGGACCAATCCCCAAACGTTTCTTCAATCCGTGGTTCTTGGAAGAGCAGCCAGGAGCAACACAGTCGACGGGCATGTTCAAAGCTTGGAAGTCGACGCCGAGTGGTTATGCCATCGTGGTTCGTGAAGAGTCAGACATCGTCGCGGGTGTGAATTTCGCGCGCGAGAACAATGTGCGTTTGGTCATCAAGGGAACCGGCCATGATTACTACGGTCGCTCCACCGGTCCGCGCGATTCGCTGCTCATCTGGACCCATCACCTCCGTAACATCACGGTGCATCAGAAGTTTGTCCCGGCAGGTGCTCCGCAGGGTAGAGCCGCAGTATCTGCCGTCACCACCACCGCAGGCAACCGCTGGCTTGAGGCCTACAAGGCAGCCTCGGCAGCGGGGCTCTATATCCAAGGTGGTGGCTGCACCAGTGTGGGTGCCTGCGGTGGATTTGCATTGGGTGGAGGCTTCGGTTCATTCAGTAAAAGGTACGGGAGCGGTGCTGCTGGAGTCATTGAACTCGAAGTAGTCCTTGCCGATGGCAGCATTGTCACGGCAAACGAATATCAGAATTCGGATCTCTTCTGGGCCCTGAGAGGTGGGGGCGGTGGCACTTTTGGTGTAGTGACTCGCATGACGCTGTTGGCTCATCCCGAACCTAAAATATCGGGTTGGATCTCTGGACCCATTGTCGCAAAGACCGACGCCGCTTTCAAAGAGTTGCTTGAGATGTACGTAAAGTTTGTTGCGTCGACCCTCAGCACGCCCGTGTACGGAGAGGGAGTGATTCTCAATCCCGATTATGGAATGGCAACGTCATACACGGGCATGAACGTTATGCAGGTGGGCACGACGTTTCTGGACATCACCACCGAACAAGCCGAAGCCGCCTGGGCTCCGTTTCTCTTTGAGTTGAAATCCCGATCAAACGATTTTGATGTTAACGTCACATTCAGCTCAGAACCGTTCTCGGAGCGGTGGCGACCAACGGATCGCGAAGCGATATTTGATGATCGGCCGAAGGCACCCAAGGGCTACTTCTGGTGGAAAGGCAATGCTTCTGAAGTTGCTGCTTACTGGGGCGGCTATGACGGTCGCGGAGTGCCCTTCGCTATGACTCAAGGTGCAAATGCTCCAGTGCTGGCGCAGGCGCTGTTCGATGCTTCCCGCACAAGCCTCGTTCTGTGGCAGACAAATAAGGCGTTGTATGGCGAACACCCCGAGGCGCGCGTGCGCGATAAGACCACGTCGATCAACCCGGCTGTCTTCAACAACGTTGCTTTCATCACGATCGGGGCCTGGAAGCAAGGAAAATATCCGGGGCTCACAGGACATGAACCGATGAGAGCGGAATCGCAAGCGCAGCACGATGGCGTGATGGCGGCCTCAGCAAGCCTTCGCGGTGTTACTGAAACAGGCGGTTCCTACTCCAATGAAGGAAGCTACTTCGAGAAGGATTGGAAGCAACAGTTTTGGGGGAGTAACTACCCGCGACTTCTCCGCGTGAAGAAGAAGTACGACCCCACCAATCTCTTCACTGTTCATAAAGGAGTGGGTAGCGGGGACTAAATCCCTCAAGGATTTCGTCTATCGCAATACCTTAATGATTCCACGGTTCCCCTTTGGATTCATGCACATATGACACACCTGAACACATTGCCTATTCGGGCAATGGTGGGTGCGCGAGGGGGGAGTTGAACCCCCACACCCTTTCGAGTACACGGACCTGAACCGTGCGCGTCTGCCTATTCCGCCACTCGCGCGTGATGCTGGGAAAGGTTACCGCCACGCGTATATATAGCGTGAGGGTGGATCCGGCCTTTACGGGTAACATCACCATGTGGGTATTTTGGAACGATTCGAGGATTCACTGGACCGCATGGTGAGTGGGGCATTTGCGCGGGCATTTAAAGCAGAAGTGCAGCCCGTTGAGATTGCTTCGGCCCTTCAGCGTGAAATAGACGACCGGGCCGCGGTCATTGATCGGGAACGCACCGTTGTCCCCAATATATTCAATATTGAACTTTCCACCCACGACTATCGCCGATTAGCCGTGTTCAAAGACGCGCTCTGCACTGAACTAGGAACTCTGGTTAAGGACTATTCGGGGGAGCAGCGCTATACGTTGTTAGGGGCACCCTCTATTTCATTGGGTGAGGACACTGAATTGGAGACCGGGATTTTCCGGGTTCGCTCCGAGGCAAGGGCTGAAGTAAGCGCTCAAGGTGGTAGCTCAGCCACCGTTGTTGGCCAACCACGACTTGAAGCAGGTGGGTCGGCATACCCACTGGTTCGGGCAATTACCCGGATAGGCCGTGGCACCGACGTTGACATTCGGATCGAAGATCCCGGTGCCTCGCGTAATCACTGCGAAATTGTTTTGGGTTCACCGATTTATTTGCGTGATCTGGATTCAACAAATGGGACATTTCATAATGGGGAGCGAATCACTGAGGTTCCCCTAGTGGACGGTTCAGTCGTTCAAATCGGGACAACCTCACTGGTGTTTCGGAGCGGCTGACCCATGTCCGAGCTCGCACTCACTTTGGTCCGGCTCGCGTTCCTGGCCTTGCTGTGGGGTTTTGTGCTCGCGACCGTATTGGTGCTGCGCCGTGACATTCGTCAACCAGCAGATGCAACCAGTTCGGGGAGATCTGAGAAGAAGTCAAAAGGTCGACAACCCAAGCCGCCAAAACCACCAAAGATTTCTCGCAAACAAAAAGTTCGAGGTACTCGCCTCGTAGTAATTGACGGCCCACTTGTTGGAACGGTCGTTTCCCTTGACGGCAAACAGATTACTTTGGGGCGCGCACCGGACTCAACAATTATTATCGATGACGACTACGCCTCAAGTCGACATGCACGCATCTATGAATCAGAAGGTTCCTGGGTTGTTGAAGATTTAGGTTCAACAAATGGAACTTGGATTGATCGATCCCGGATCACAACGCCCACTGTTCTCCCCGTCGGTGCACCACTTCGTATTGGTCGCAGCACATTGCAGATTCAGAATTAATCCCGATGCCTGAATTAAGTTTGCGTTACGCCGCGAAGTCGGACATTGGTCTGGTGCGTCAAGGCAATGAGGATTCCGGTTATGTAGGACCACGTTTGCTGTTGGTCGCAGACGGCATGGGTGGGCATGCGGCCGGTGAGCTTGCATCAGCTTTAGCCATTGCCACCGTTGCTGATCTTGACGTTCACCCGCCAACTGATTCTGACATCTTGACCTTCTTGTCTGACTCAATTGACAAAGTTGGAGAAGAAATAAAGGACTTAATCAACGAGGACCCTGAACTCACCGGGATGGGGACCACGGTTACCGGTTTGTATTGGCTTGGTGGCCGTGTCGCCATTGTGCACGTTGGTGACTCACGCGCGTATCTATTGCGTGATGGTGAATTGCAACAACTCACCCACGATCACACCTACGTTCAAACCCTCGTTGACTCCGGTCGGATCACTGAAGCTGAAGCGGCTGTTCACCCGCGGCGCTCACTGCTCATGCGAGCACTTGACGGAATGAATCCGGTGGAACCTGATCTCTCGGTCCGCGAGGCACGAAAAGGTGACCGATTCTTATTGTGTTCTGACGGTCTCTCAGGAGTATTGAGTGACATGGAAATCGCGTACACGCTGGGTTCGGGTGAACCGACCGGAGTGGTTACCCAACTAGTTGACCTTGTGTTGGAGCGTGGAGCACCTGACAATGTCACCGTTGTCGTTGCTGATGTAATTGAACGAGAGTCCGAGGGTGAGTTGCCTTTAACACCACCGGTTGTTGTTGGCGCCGCTGGTGAACCGCGGGTGCGGTTGCAATTACCTAATACACGATTCCCCGATGACGCTCAACCAGATCCAGATAAGCCCGATGCGCCTGAACCATTTGACTTTGGTACCCAAACCGCACCACAGGTGCTGATTGACACAGAACTGGTTGTTCCCGCTGCCGAGCAGGCACTTTATGACCGGGAGGCGCAAACGCGGGAACAAGCAATGAAAAGAAATCGCCGTCAAAGAATTATTGGGTACGTGAGTGGAGTCGCTGTTGTTGCCGCGATTACTTTTGCTGCACTCTTTGGAACCCAACAGTGGTTGGGTCGCCAGTGGTACGTGGCTGTCAACGGGAGTGCCGGAACAGGAACGGTCGCAATCTATAACGGTGTGCAGGGAACTTTGGCCGGAATTTCACTGTCAAGCATTGATTCGCAATCAACTCTTGTGGTCGGGTCCCTTCCACTTTTCGATCAAGAGTTGGTGAGCAAGGGAATCCCAGCCGCTAGTTTCGAGGATGCGCAACGCATAGTTGTAGAACTTGAAAGTCGTGCTGCAGAGTGTCAAGCACTTATCCCACCGCAAGGGTGTCCGGGGAGTTTGCAGTGAGTAACCGGCGCAACGTTGAATTGGTACTCCTCGTCTTTGCTTGGATATTGGGAATTTTGGGTACTTTGCAGGTGGGTTGGTCAACGGGTGAAGGAACCCCACCGCGATTGTGGATCACCACGGCCGCTGTAGCACTTATCGCTTTGGTGATGCACTTTGTAGTTCGTTTTCGAGCCACCTACGCTGACCCAATCATGTTGCCGGTGGGCACGCTGCTCACTATTTTTGGTTTGATCATGATTTACCGGCTCGATGTAGCCGATGCCCGGCGAGCTGAACTCAATAACGCACCGATTCCTACACCGGATGTTTACTCGCAATTGACGTGGTTTGCGATTGCTGGGATTTTGTTCTGCGGAGTACTCATTCTTTTGCGGGATCACCGCCGCCTCCAGCGCTACACATTCACTTTCGGTCTATTGGGCCTCCTCCTTATGGTGTTACCGCTTGCTCCCGTGATCGGGACGACCGTGAATGGTGCGACTTTGTGGATTCGCGTTGGTACGTTCTCATTCCAGCCAGCGGAAATCGCAAAGATTTTACTCACTATTTTTTTTGCCGGCTACTTGGTGAAAACTCGCGACTCACTTGCACTGGTACGCACCAAAGTTTTAGGTGTTGGATTACCGCG
>CAMCYV010000077.1 GCA_945885645.1 Bifidobacterium breve
GAAAATACGCATGAACTTGCCGTTGACCTTGACGATCCCCGTTCCGTAGAGGAACAGCATCACTCCAAATGCGGTGAGCGTGCCAATAATTGCTTGGCTGACCAGGCCTTGGTAATCCTGTGCGAGAGCCATTTGGTCGTATGCCCAGCTGATTGCTCCCAGCATGAGTCCGGCAAAGGTTGCATAGAGAAGCACGAGTACCGGCGAGACTGCTTTTTTAAACGCATTGATCAGTCCGAGTACGAATGAACCGCCTAAGCCAATCCACAAAACTGCAGGCATGCTGGGAACGAGCGCCCAGCCAACGAAGGCCATGACCACGGTAATGATGAAAAGAATCGTGCTTTTGACGACTACGTCAGCAAATGTCAGGCGAGCGCCACCACCAGCAGTGATCGTATCGAACTGCTCCTGGGTACCGGCTGATCCACCCGCAGCTTGCGTGTAGGCCGACTGGCCTTCGGCGTATGCGAAGCCGTCGCCTTTTGCGGGCTGTTCATAACGCTTCAGAATTGGATTTGTGGTCTGCGAGAATCGTGAGGACATGGCTTTATGGTAACAAATAATCAGGAAACGAACAACATCTATGTGCCCCCGGTTGCGCCAGTGTAGTTAGCCGCCCTAAATATTGGGCGGCTAACCACAAAATATGGCCCTGAATCTATTTACTGTCAGCGTGCTCCTTGACCCACTGTGCCGACTTGCCAAAGAAGAGAGAGATGAATCCGAGCAGCAAAAGAGCGTTGAGACCGACATAGAGAAGGGAAGTCACTTCTGAATCCAGTGCAGTACCATCGCCTGAACGACCCGCAAACAAAAGTTGACCGATTAAGCCCACCGCGAAGAAGATCGTGCCCGTCAAACGGACTGCCGGCAAGTACTCGCCTCGGTACAGCAAAAAACCGAACATGAAAATGACGACCAACATGATCGTGAATACGTATTGGGAGTTAGCAAGGTAGTCGTACACATTGTCGACAGCGGAGCCAGCATCAGTTGGGCTGAATCCCAATTCTGAATATGCTGCGACACTCGCTGGATTGGAAGCAACCAAGAGATCACTGACAACCTCTCCAAGTAGGTGTACCGCTTGGATGAAGCACAATGTTGCAAGTGCAACGATTTGCCATGGTTTCGTTGTCATAAAGATAACTCCAATTTCTGTGGTGAGAGCTCACCTGAAGGTGAATAACGGGGCAAGGCTATCAGAAATTGTGTCCCCGGTGGGATTTGAACCCACACTGTGCCGGGTTTAAGCCGGGTGTCTCTGCCGATTGGACTACGGGGACGAGAAGGTCTCCCCTCTCGGGCGTAACCCTATCTACCGGCGAGTTTCTCCTTGCCAGTGAATCAACCGCAAAAGTCCACCCTGTGGCTGCAAAGAAGTTCACCCACCCCTTCGCCGCTTGTACGTGCACGCATCTGAAAGGGGTGGGCGATCAGATTAGGAGGTCTTCAGTTGAAGAGCCTTATTATCTTTGTTGTAAAGACCAATGAGGCCCGGATCTGAGTTGCCACACTCGCCTGTGTTCTCTGAGAGGCACGGCCCCATTTCAAGCCCGTAGTAGTACGTACCTTTACGACCGAATTCGGCAACAATGGTGAACCCGCCATTCTTCCGAACGGTCGTACAGGCTGATTCCAAGACTTGCGATGGCCACCCATCAGTTTCTGGTGTGGTTTTGTAGCGGGTCAGGCACACATTATTCTCGCCATCTGTCCAGCTCGCGAGCGCCTTCCGGGCTTTTGTACTTAAGCTTCCCGTGAAAGTTGCGGGATCTCCTGAGGGGACTTTGTTGGCATTAACTTCCATACATGCGTAATCCTTGTTGGGCTTATTCTCTGAGCACACCGAGTTACTTGGTTTTGGCTTCTCGGCTGCCTGAGCAGTCACGGGGATAACAAATGGCAATACGAGCGCCATTGATGCGATTCCGATTATGTTTTTGGTAAGTGATTTCATAGAAAGATTCTCTCACACGGCTGACTGTTTATGCAGACTCAGAACAACCCCGTCAAGTAAATCTTTTTCACTCACCAACACTTTGTCAAAGCCAAGTAGGCGCATTGATTCTCGAAGTACCAAGGCCCCGCCACCGATTATGTCGACTCGACCAGGGTGCATGAATCCAAGATTTGCGCGTTCCTTGTGGTTCATCTGGAGCAATTCATCCGTCACCGATTCAACCTGCTCACGACTCACAATTGAACCGTGGATTGCGTTGGCGTCATACTCACTTAGTCCCAGCGCCATCGCTGTCACGGTTGTGACGGATCCTGCAAGTCCAGTAAAGATCGTTTCAGAATTGATTGGGACAGTTCTTTTTATTTCTTCGATGTGATTATCGATGTCACTGACGGTGCAAGCAATTTCCTGCTGGGTCGGCGGATCAGAATGCAAGTGTCGCTCCGTCATGCGGACGCACCCGATATTTACACTGCGCGAAACCAGGGAACCGTTGGGTAGCGCAGTGACGAACTCAGTCGATCCTCCGCCAATGTCAGCGACCAGCACTGATCCCTTGATATCTAGTCCGGACAGTGCGCCGCGATATGACAGCTCAGCTTCTTCATCACCGCTAATTACTTCGGGTTCGACTCCAAGAATTGTTTTGATTCCAGCGCTAAAGGCATCGCGGTTAGTTACATCGCGTGATGCGGAGGTAGCGATAAAACGAATCCTCTTCACGTCATAGTTATCCAGCAACTCGGCGTATTCACGAGTAGCAGCAAAAGTGCGCTCAAGGGCCGCTTCACTGAACTCGCCTGAGGTGTCAACGCCTTCACCCAATCGAACCGTTCGCATTTCTCTCACCAGATCTGTGACGTGATTCCCGTCAACGCGAGCAATGAGTAATCTGATGGCGTTGGTACCGCAATCAATTGCAGCAAATATGGGTGCTGAAGATTCCGGAGTTAACTCAGACATGAGGTTGGATCCCACCATGGTGAAAGCATTGCAAGGGCGCGGTCACCCAGTGGATTGACACCTGGACCACAGGCAAGTGACTGGGCGATTAATACGTGCAAGCACTTGACCCGATTGGGCATTCCGCCCGCACTAATACCTTCAAGTTCAGGGACGGCGCCTAATTTTTCACGGTCAAGCAAATAGAGCTCATGCGCCACTTGATATTGGGCAGCTAACTCTGGATCCTGGGCTAATTCCGCCTCCATCTCCCGCATAAGCCCCGTGCTTTCCAGGGTTCCAATCGCCCCGGCAAGTCGGGGGCACGTGAGGTAATAAGTAGTCGGAAAAGGGGTGCCGTCGGGTAGGCGGGGAGATGTTTGCACAACAAGTGGCCCCGTGCATTCACACCGGGCAGCGACGCGACGGCAGCCACGCGGGAATCGACCCAGTTGTTCGCCAACCATCTCTAGATCCGCGGGTGTTATCTCACTCAACGTTGACACTGCCGGGCTCAACTGAGTCATCGGCTTCGATAAGCGCGCCCCAAAGCTTGCTGTACCAGTTGGGCTCTTCCGCGGCGACTTGATCGGAAATGGTTTCGGCTGCAGGTCGGCCGTCCGCTCCCAGTGACACATAACCGGTCTCACCTGGCATTACGAAAAGCAGCCGACGACGTGCTTCGGCCGCAATGTATGCGGGATCAGCCCAGCGCTGTTGTTCAAGTTTTAGTCGATCTACGTTTTCCTGGGTGACTTGGATTTGGGCTTCGAGTGTGGCAATTTCCGCTCGCTGACCAAAATAGTTGCGAACGGGTACCGCCAGAATTACGGCCACGAATCCGATCGTGAGAAGGAGCACTAAAGCACGGCCCGTTAACGAGCCGTTCAAGCGATCCTTGTTGAGAGCCACGGGACAATAGTCACACGGTCTGGGCGCTAAAGCGCTTAGGCACCGCCGCTAAAACGCGGAAATGCAGTGCTGCCTGCATAACGAGCACTGTCATCGAGTTCTTCTTCAATCCGCAAAAGTTGATTGTATTTAGCGACTCGTTCGCTGCGAGCCGGGGCGCCTGTTTTGATCTGACCGCAATTCACGGCAACAGCAAGGTCTGCAATGGTCGTGTCTTCGGTCTCGCCCGATCGATGCGACATCATGGAGGTGTAACCATTGCGGGTTGCCAGTGCAACAGCGTCGAGTGTTTCGGTCAGCGAACCAATCTGATTGACTTTTACCAACAGTGAGTTTGCGGCACCATCAGCAATTCCACGCGCCAACCGCTCAGGGTTGGTGACGAATAGGTCGTCACCAACAAGTTGGACCCGGTCACCGATTGCATCGGTCGCATGAATCCAACCCGCCCAGTCGTCTTCGGCTAGGGGATCTTCAATTGAAACCATTGGGAAGTCAGCCAAAAGCGATTCGTAATAGGCGGTCATCCACTCAGAAGAACGACTTGCACCCTCGAATGTGTAAGCACCACCAACATAAAACTCGGTGGATGCGACATCAAGTGCAAGTGCGATGTCTGTTCCAACAGCGAAACCGGCCGCTTCAATCGCAGTCACAATGAGTTCAAGGGCTGCACGATTGTTGGGAAGATCAGGTGCGAAGCCGCCTTCATCCCCCAGCCCCGTTGCGTAACCATTCTTTTTCAGAACTGATTTGAGTGAGTGATACACCTCGGTGCCGCTGCGCAATGCTTCGCTGAATGTTGCTGCCCCAATTGGTGCGATCATGAACTCTTGAATGTCAACACCCGTGTCAGCGTGCGCGCCACCGTTGAGGATGTTCAGCATGGGGACGGGGAGCAGGTGGGCGTTTGGGCCACCCAAGTATCTAAACAATGGCAATTCGGCGGAGAGCGCGGCAGCTTTTGCAACTGCAAGGGAAGCACCCAAGATTGCATTTGCTCCAAGCCGGCTCTTATTGGGTGTTCCGTCAAGGTCGATCATGACCTGATCGACAGTTCGCTGGTCATCGGCTGAAAGCCCAATAATTGAATCAGCGATTTCACCCTCGACGGCTGCAACGGCTAGCAATACGCCTTTGCCGCCATAACGTGAATCTTCATCTCGTTTCTCGGCCGCCTCGAAGGCTCCCGTTGATGCACCCGAAGGAACGGCTGCTCGAGAAACGGTGTCGTCATCGAGGAGAACCTCAACTTCTACGGTTGGATTTCCCCGCGAGTCAAGAATTTCGCGGGCAATTACTGCTTCAATGATCGCCATGGCGGCAAGTCTACATAGTGAGGGGGTGCACCCGAATTTCCCTCGATGCGAAATTGAGATCAAAATAGGGAAACCTATGAGCAGAACTTCACATCCAAGTGCCAGAGTTCAGAACACCCCATATATTGAAGGAGAAAAACATGCGTAGATCCAGAGCAGCAATCCTCGCCGGAATGGGGCTTGCGGCGATTGCGCTGGCCGGCTGCAGCAACACCGACACCGGTGGCGCGGCTGAGCCCATGAATATTGGATCCATGGACTCCGGGATCACAACAAGCGAGTCAGTCTCATCTGGCTCATTCGATCAAAAGGCGGCCGATCAATACCTCACCCGCAATTCAAGTATTTCCTTACAGGGATCAAATGTGAGTGAGATGACCAACACTGTTCTTTCAATAACAACTGAGTTCGCCGGTGCTGTCTCGCAACAAGATATCCGCAACGAAGGCGAGTTGAGCTACGCCACTCTTACGGTTCGCATTCCCGATACCGAACTTGAGCCATACCTAGACCGACTTGCTGCCGTCGGAGAAGTGACTTTTCTCAGTACGTCAACCACCGACGTGACAACTACCGTAATTGATCTCGATAGTCGCATTGACACGTTAAACACATCGATCGCGACTCTCACCACACTTCAAGCTGATGCCACTTCTGTTGCAGACCTTGTCGCCGTGGAATCGGAACTCACGGCTCGGACGGCTGAGCGCGACTCACTTGTTGCGCAGCGTGAATTTTTGCAAGATCAGGTTGACCTTTCCACCGTTTACATCAGCATCGCAGCTGATCCCGCAACAACGACCGACTCACCCAATTTTGTTCAGGGAATAGTTGACGGCTGGAACGCGCTCATAAACACGTTCGCTGCGCTCATTACTTTCGCCGGATTTATGGTGCCATTCATAGTGGCCTTGATCGTGATCGTGGTTGTCTTTGCGCTCATTCGCGGTGTCCTAAAGCGAGTGCGTTCATCTTGATCGTGGGGTCCGACATGTCACCTTTAACATTGAAGTTGCCCCGCGAGACCGGTCAAAACCTTTTCCGCCGCGATCACAGAGTCACGTGCTGACAGTGCGGCATCAGCCATGCCGAGAGTTTTTGAGAATGCATTTTCTTCTAACTGAGCATCATTGAATTTTTGTACCGCATCATCTTTTGCACTAACTGCCGCGTCAAGGTCAGCCTGAAATTTTTGTTGTTCCGTCGTGTCGCTCTGAAGCGATTCCACTAGTTCATTCAGCAAGATGACCTGATTATCAAACTCTGAGCTGAATGCCGAAACGAGATCTGGTTTAGCAATTAGATCAGTCACTGCCGTGGTTAATGAAGATTGCATTTGGTCAAGTACAGCGCAAGCATCGCTTGACTCTGCACTCGGCTGCGGATTCGAAGGTTCAACAGGTGTGTTAGCCACCGCTGGGTCTGACGAAAGGTTCATGTCATTAAGCACTGTATTTTCTGCTGAGCATGCGCTCAGCAGAAGAGGGAGAGCAAGAGCTGCGGCAATGAGTTGTTTATTCACCGTGACATTGAAACACGGGAAGCCTCACAAACCTCAGAAGGTGCGCAAATGGCGCGGCGAAGCTCACTACTCATGGGATTGAATCACCTGCATTCGGCGCAGGACTGCCTTTCGGACGGCGGCTTCAGAATCTAGGCCCTGCGAATTAGCCGAGCTCACCAAGGCAAACAGGTAATCACCCAATTGCTCCTCTGTGCTGAGGCCTTCGATCAGCTGATCTGTTTGCACCAAATATGCCGGGTCGGGAGCAGAAACAGATTTACTCCGAGAGATAAGTTTTTCCGCACGCATTAGTGCTGGTAAGGCTTCCGGGATTCCCTCGGTGACTGAATTCCGACTCTTTTCCTTTGCCTTACGCTGATGCCAATTCAGTTCCACCTCGGCTAAATCGTGCACTTGATTCTCAGTCTCCACCGACCCATC
>CAMCYV010000078.1 GCA_945885645.1 Bifidobacterium breve
ACAACCGAACCACTTACTCGCTTGCGCAAGGTGATCGCCGAGCGCATGGTCGAGTCGTTGCAGGTTTCTGCCCAACTCACAACTGTTGTTGAAGTCGACGTCACCAAGATTGCTGCTGTTCGCAATCGAGTCAAGAAATCATTCGAGCAACGTGAAGGGGTCAAACTCAGCTTTATGCCCTTCTTCGTTAAGGCATCCGTTGAAGCTTTGAAACAATTCCCACAGATCAACGCCTCAATTGATATGGCAGCCGGAACTGTCACGTACTACTCCGATGAAAACATTGGCATTGCGGTTGACACCGAACGTGGATTGCTCGTGCCCGTAATCCACCAAGCCGGTGACCTCAATATCGCTGGAATCGCCCGCCAGATTTCGGACTTGGCGGAGCGCACTCGAACGGGCAAAGTTTCACCCGATGACCTATCAGGTGGAACTTTCACGGTGACGAATACCGGTAGTCGCGGGGCACTTTTTGACACCCCGATTGTGAACGTTCCTCAAGTTGCAATTCTCGGCACCGGTGCAGTTGTTAAGCGGCCGGTAGCTGTCACCGATAACAGCGGAGCAGATGTCATTGCCATTCGATCCATGGTCTATCTCGCATTGAGCTACGACCACCGATTGGTTGACGGTGCCGACGCCGCTCGATTCCTCACCAGCATAAAAACACGTTTGGAAGATACTTCATTTGACGCTGAATTAGGCCTCTAAAGAATGCGTATCGCGGTCACTGGAGCGAGCGGACTTATCGGTTCCGAATTAGTACCGCTGCTGCAAGCGTCAGGCCACCACATTGTTAAATTAGTACGCCGCTCGGCAACGTCAGCTGATGAAGTGCATTGGGACCCCAATACGGGTTTTGTTGGCGACCTCGGGGACGTTGACGCGGTGGTTCACCTGGCAGGTGCAGGTGTTGGTGACCACCGATGGACCGATTCCTATAAGAAAGAAATCTTGGATAGCCGCATCAATGGCACTGAGACTATTTCCCGAGCAATTGCAAAGATGGACCGCAAGCCACACACTCTGATAAGTGCTTCCGCTATTGGTTTCTACGGTGACACTGGTTCCAAGGCAGTGACCGAAGTTGATCCATCCGGCTACGGCTTCTTAGCCGACGTGGTCGTCGCCTGGGAAAGTGCCACACGAGTCGCCAGCGACGCTGGAATTCGCGTTGTCCACCCTCGAACCGGCCTTGTGGTTTCAGCAAGGGGTGGGGCGTGGGCACGCATGTTCCCCCTGTTCAAAGCTGGAGTGGGTGGCAAGCTGGGAAACGGTAAGCAGTATTGGTCCTGGATTTCCATGCGCGATGAAATCAATGCCATCAAATTCCTGCTCAACAACCCCCAAATCAGCGGCCCGGTAAACCTCACCGCACCGGAACCACAAACCAATGCCGACATCACTTCAGCAATGGGGAAGGTCCTCGGTCGCCCAACCCTACTGCCAGCTCCAGCATTTGCCTTAAAAGTTGTTTTGGGCGAATTTTCAACCGAAGTTCTCAGCAGTGCACGCGTATTACCCGCCATCCTCGAGCAGAACTCATTTGATTTCCAAGATCGTAGTATCGAATCGGCAATTCGCGCGGCACTCGCTGACCCGAGTAACTGACCTGTGACGAGCGGGTGAATAGGTGAGTTGGTGAGTTGGTGAATATTGCGCCCGTCATAATTATTGGCAGCGGACTTGCTGGGCTCTCTGCGGCCCGACAACTCAGTATTCACGGGGTCGAAGTACTGGTTCTTGAAGCAGCTGATTGTGTTGGTGGGCGAGTTCGCACCGATATTGTCGACGGCGTGCACATGGATCACGGATTTCAGCTCTACAACACGGCCTACCCGGAAGGCAAACGTGTTCTGGATTATCAGGCATTGGATTTACATCCGTTTAGCGCAGGGGTAATTTCAGCGACGGATCACGGCCGAGTAAAACTGGGCGACCCCCGCGAACTTCTGGGTTGGTTGCCAAGCTCAGTTACTTCCGGTTCCCTGAGTGCAAAAGCTGCCTTCGTGCGTTACGCACTCGCTCAGGCGCGTAAATCACCTGCCGAGATAACGCATAGTGTCGATGGCAGCGCACACTCAACGCTGGAGCGCGCAGGGGTAACCGGAAAATTCTATTCGGAGGTTATTCAACCTTTTTTTGCCGGAGTTTTTCTTGAACCGAACCTTGTGACATCGAGTCGTTTCATGAATTTGGTTTTGCTGACATTCGTGAAAGGAAAACCCTCACTGCCACGAAATGGGATGCAAGCAATTCCGGACCAATTATTTGATGCCCTCCCTACCGAGACCGTTCGTTTCAACGCCAAGGTCTCAGGTGTCTCAACGGATAGCGTTCGAGTCGGCAGTGAAGTGATCAATGCTCGGGCCGTTGTTGTGGCGACCGATTCAACATCGGCTCACGAACTTAGTGGGGTCGATGCTCCCGCGTGGAATTCCGTCACAACGTGGTATCACCTTGCACCGCTGGGAACGCTCGATGAAGGAAAACCCGTAATCATTGTTAACGGCGGTGCTGCTGGACCAATTACAAACAGTGTTGTTCTCACCAACGCGGTACCCGGCTACGCACCCGGCGCGCAATTAATTTCAACATCTGCTTTAGGAATTCACGAAAGAAGCTTGGATCTCGCTCGCCCGCTCAGCACCATGCACGACACCGATGCATCGAAGTGGGAGCTAGTTGGTCACTATCCGATTTCACAGGCCCTACCTGCCATGACTCCCCCGCACGTATTCCGTTCACCGGCTGAGCGAGAGGGAATCTTCCTCGCTGGGGACTATCGAACAAGTTCTAGTATTCAAGGCGCCATGGTCAGTGGGCGACGAGCAGCGGACGCCGTGTTGGCGAATATATCCGGACAGGGGACACCGCATGTTTGAAATTGAAAATCTCGGGATAAATGTTGACTACCAACAAGCCTGGGATTACCAAAAACAGGTTCACGCTGAAGTCGTCTCCGGAAAAAGAGGCGACACAATCCTGCTTCTTGAACACGCAAGTGTCTATACCGCAGGAAAACGCACTGAGCTTTCCGAGCGCCCAGTAACAGGTGCTCCTGTTGTCGATGTGGACCGAGGCGGAAAAATCACCTGGCACGGACCCGGGCAAATTGTGGGGTACCCGATTATGCGACTTGCAGACCCCATTGACGTTGTGGCCCATGTACGCCGAATCGAAGAACTCCTGATTCGGGTGTGCCGAGAATTTGAGGTAGAAACGGAACAGGCAGAAGGGCGTAGCGGTGTGTGGGTCACCAACCCACAACCTGCCCGGAAAATTGCCGCAATCGGTATTCGGGTCTCCCAAAAAGTTACAATGCATGGATTCGCTCTAAATTGCGATAACTCGCTCGAAGGATTTAATGCAATCGTCCCTTGTGGAATCGTTGATGCAACCGTGACCACAATCAGTCAGGAATTAGGCCGCGTAGTGACACCTAGTACGGTGATGCCAGTCTTACAGGCACATCTCGGCGAAATGGTACCTATTGGAGGAAACGCCCCATGACATTGGATTCTGTAGATTCTGTGTACACGGGCACAAATGGCGAGGGCCGTAAGTTACTGCGCATCGAGGCGCGTAATGCCGCTGTGCCCATCGAGAGAAAACCGTCATGGATTCGCACCACCATGAAAACTGGACCGCAGTACACCGAGATTCGCAATATGGTCGCAAGCGAAGGATTGCATACCGTGTGCCAGGAAGCGGGATGTCCAAACATTTACGAATGCTGGGAAGACCGTGAAGCAACTTTCCTCATTGGCGGTGAACAGTGCACCAGGAGATGCGACTTCTGCCAAATTGACACAGGCAAGCCAGATCCTGTCGACCTCGACGAACCCAGAAGAGTCGCAGAGTCTGTTCAAAAAATGGCACTTCGGTACGCAACAGTAACGGGTGTCGCGCGAGATGACCTACCCGATGAAGGATCTTGGCTCTACGCAGAAACGATCCGTCAAATCAAACTCCTCAACCCTGACACCGGCGTTGAAGTGTTGATTCCAGATTTCTCGGCCAACCCCGAATTGCTTGCCATCGTGTTCGCGACTCGACCTGAGGTTTTGGCACACAATGTTGAGACTGTCCCCCGGATTTTCAAGTCGATTCGCCCAGCATTTCGCTACGACCGAAGTTTGAATGTGATAACCCAGGCTCGTGATGCTGGACTCGTCACCAAAAGCAACTTGATCCTTGGGATGGGTGAAGAGGAATCCGAAATTGATCAGGCACTTGTTGACCTACACGAGGCTGGCTGCGATTTGATAACGATCACCCAATACTTGCGGCCATCAAAGCGTCACCATCCAGTGACCCGCTGGGCGCCTCCGGAAGAATTCGTTAGTTGGGAAAAGCGTGCCTACGAGATTGGTTTCGCTGGTGTGATGAGCGGTCCCCTCGTTCGCTCGAGTTACCGTGCAGGTCGGCTCTACGCCCAGGCCATTGAGAAACGAGGTTCCGATCAATCATGAGCCCACATGTTGCAGCCCTTCACATTTGGTCACCCGATCTGGAGACGCCAACACCCGTTAATTCGATCAACCTCGAGTTTTCTGGAATTCCCGGAGATCGGCATTATGGAAGCACGATGTTCTCGGGCGCACGTGAGAAGCATGCATTTGCACGTGGAACAGAAATCAGCAATTACCGACAAATTTCAATTGTTGATCAAGCCGAACTTGCAAGAATTGCAGAGAACTTAGGAATAGATAATCTCGCCGCAGGAACGATCGCCGACAACATTTGTACTAAAGGACTCCCCGATCTCACGGCCTTGCCGCTTATGTCGCGGTTGGTATTTCCCAGTGGGGCCAGCATCATGACCGGTGGGGCTAATGCCCCATGCACAATCGCCGGGGCCATGGTTGAGTCGGTTTACGGCAGCGCAGCGCAACGCTTCCCCAAGGCCGCCATGCACCTACGTGGGATCACGGGCTGGGTTGAACGACCCGGCGTGATTAATACCGGGGACCCCATAACGGTGGTCACCCTTAATTAGGTGCCAACTGGCATTGCCATAGGGTGAACCTGTGGCTAAAGGCAAATTTCGTCAGGGACTTTCATCAATAGTCCAGAACTGGAAAATGACCCAAAAATCATTTCCATTTCTATGGGCTGAGTCACTCGGTTTCTTCCTACTGGGATTATTCGTCGTCGCGATACCCGTGTGGATCCTGGTCAACCCCGTAACCTCACTTCTGATCGGTATCCCCGTTGGCTTATTGGCAGCGACCTACTGGTTTAGCCGCCGGGCCATGGCCGCCGCCTACTCATCAATTGAAGGTCAACCTGGAGCTGCCGCAGCGGTAGTGCAGAGCATTCGCGGAAACAAGTGGCCGATGACTCCGGCCGTCGCGGTGAACAAAAACCAGGACATGATTTCTCGGGTGATCGGGCGTCCCGGGGTTATTCTTATCTCCGAAGGCCCTGCATCTCGAGTCGGAATTTTGCTGGCCAATGAGCGCAAAAAGACCGCCCGGTGGGTGCCTGACATCCCTATCTATGAAATTCAAGTAGGCGTTGAAGCAGATCAAGTCTCCCTGCGCAAACTACAAAAGACGCTGGCGAAGTTGCCACGTAACCTTCGCGGTGGGGAAGTCACCGAAGTTCGCCGCCGCCTGGATGCTCTCGGAAACGCTGCAAATGCGCTACCCATCCCCAAGGGCCCAATGCCAACGAGTGCCCGCTCAGCCCGCCGGCCGCGCTAGCCCTACCCCCTATTTCGCTACTTAACTACCCGAATAACTCGCGAACCGACAATTCGATCATGGAGTCCACGTCCATCGGAGTCCATGACTAACGCCGGGATAACAAGAATGATGAGCAGGGTTCGCAGCATGATTCTCCACAGTGAAAGCCGTCCACCGCTGAGGTTAACCACACGCATGGACAACAATTTTTGGCCGAAAGAACAACTAATTAAGAACGTGAATAACACTATTTCAACATAAAACACCGCGGTTGTTGCCAACATTGATTCTGGTGTGCCGTAAGCAAAATCTCGGAACACAAGTACTGCAATGCCAAGACTGGCGAACCAATCAATAGCGAGAGCACCTAACCGACGCCCGACACTGGCATACGAGTTATCTCCGAAGATTAGGTTGTTCTGCGAGCTCACGTAATGTCACGCTTGTTGGTGACAACCGCAGCGGCGACTGCGAAAACAACGGTGTAGCCGACGAGTACCAAAACTCCAACGGGAACGTCTAGCAGATCAGACGCACTTGATTCAGGGTCTCCGGTACCGGTCTGCAAGATTGCATTGAGGGCATTTCCTGGCAACCACTTGCCCACCGACAGGAAGAAAAGTGTAATCAGTGGCTCGAGAACAAATGTGAACACCAAAGCGATAATGATTGCGGCCACTTGACTGGTGATCAGTGAACCAATTGCAACACCCAAGATTGCGAAGAGAACAAGGCCAAGCACCGTACCGCCCAAGATCGAAAAGGCCGCACTCCATTCAAATGGCGCCGAGTCTTGGGTGCCTAGTAGCAACATTGTGGTGATCGCCGCGATGAACC
This sequence comes from Bifidobacterium breve, assembly GCA_945885645.1. Taxonomy (GTDB): domain Bacteria; phylum Actinomycetota; class Actinomycetes; order S36-B12; family S36-B12; genus UBA4592. The sequence goes on from CAMCYV010000078.1 coordinate 6,534, forward strand.
ACAGAACCAGCGCGAGAACCAAGGCAAGAATCGCAAAAGTCACCATTTTTCCCGCTATTACACGCCAACGAACCGGGGTAGTCAAAAAGGTCGAAGTAATCGTTTGATTTCGGTACTCACCCGACATTGCGACAATTCCCAAGATGAGTAGGAAAACACTGGCGCTTCCCGCGGAGGCAATAATTGTCTTAATAAATGCAGGGTCCATGAGGCGATTGATGTCTTCCAAGCCAGGTGGCGAGAGAAATACGAGCAGGAAGATCTGTAACAGCATGAACCCCAATGCTGCTAGGGACAAGATCGGAAGCAACTTGGTCGAAAACACTTTCCGAAATTCAGAGCGGATCAAGGCAATCATTCTGGGCCGCCTTTCCCGTTAATAGGTTGATCC